>JBILSK010000083.1:0-7532 GCA_044372165.1 Burkholderiaceae bacterium
CTCGTTCATCAGCCCCAGGGTGTCGGCCGCCATGTCCTCGATCAGATAGGGTGCTCGCACCGGCAGCCCGAACGCCGCTCGCATGGCCTCGGCGCGCAGATCCACGTGCGCGTCACCGCGCACCCGGCTTGACAGGCCGATGTCCCGATTGTCGAAGCGCAGCACCCGAAAGTCTCGCGCGACCAGCCCCTCGACGAGGGAGTCGGGCCATGCGGTCAGCTGCATGCCCAGACCCATCACCAGCAGCAGGACGGGTCCGCGGCGCGGACCCGTGTCGAGAAATTCCAGTCGGATGCCGGTCGGCAGATCGACGTGCACCGACGTGCGGCCTCAATGCGGGCGGCCGGCGGCCGCGACGGCCTGCGGGCGCGACGCGCGCATCGGCGCGCTCACGCCGGCTTTCGAGCTGGCACTCACTCGGCGCCGGCCATGCCGGGCACGCCGATCGAGAAGCCGGCATCCACGTAGGTGATCTCGCCGGTGACGCCCGAGGCCAGCGGGGACAGCATGAACGCCGCCACATTGCCGACTTCCTCGATGCTGACATTGCGCCGCAGCGGTGCGTGCTGCTCGGTGAAGTCGAGCAGCTTGGAAAAGCCCTTGATGCCGGATGCCGCAAGCGTCTTGATGGGGCCGGCCGAAATGCCGTTGACCCGGGTGCCCTGCGGGCCGAGGCTGGTGGCCATGTAGCGCACCGTGGCTTCGAGCGAGGCCTTGGCCATGCCCATCACGTTGTAGTGCGGCACGGCCCGCACCGCGCCCAGGTAGGACATGGTGATCATCGCGCCATGGCGACCGGCCATCAGCGGTCGAGCCGCCTTGCCGACTGCCGCAAAGCTGTAGGCCGACACGTCATGGGCGATCCGAAAGGCCTCGCGGTCCAGGCCGTCGAAGAGGTCACCGGTGATAGCCTCGCGCGGCGCGAAGGCGATCGCATGGACCAGGCCATCGAGGCCGTCCCAGCGCTTGCCGAGTTCGGTGAACAAGCTGTCGATCTGCGCGTCTTCGGACACATCGCATGGAAATACCGCATCGGAGCCGAAGTCCGCAGCCATTTCGGTGATACGGTCGCGGAACCGTTCGTTCTGGTAGGTGAAGGCGAGCTCCGCCCCCTGGGCACGACACGCCTTGGCGATGCCATAGGCGATCGATCGATTGGACAGCAGGCCCATGATCAGGATTTTCTTGCCAGCCAGAAACATCGGCGTTCTCCGCTAAAATTTTTCCAATGCTGGCAATTGTCTCACGATGGAAGAAGGCGGCTGCTGCGGCGGCCCGGCCCACACAGCGAACGCACCGACCGCACCTCGGCGCGCGCAGCGCGTGCACGCGCCTGTGCGCAGGGCTGCTCGTGCTGGCGCAGCTCGCGCTGGGCACCGCCCCGGTGTTCGCGGCCAGTGCCCAGCGCGGTGACTCGGTGCACGCCCTGGCGTGGGGGGCCGAGCCCGCGCTTGCGCCGGGCTTCACGCATTTCCCCTACGTGAATCCTGATGCGCCGCGCGGCGGTACGTTGTCATTGGACGGCTTCGGTTCCTTCGACAAGCTCAATCCCTTCACGCTCAAGGGCGTGGTGGCGGCCGGCGTGAGCACGCTGATGTTCGACACGCTGGCCGAGCAAAGCGATGACGAACCCTTCACGATGTACGGACTGCTCGCCGAATCGATGAGCTTCGCGGCCGACGGCCTGTCGATCACCTTCCGGCTGAACCCGCGCGCAACCTTCTCCAATGGCGACCCGGTGCTGGCCGCCGACGTCAAGCATTCGTTCGAGATGCTGATGGGCAAGCTGGCGCATCCGCGGTTTCGAAACTTCTTCGGCGAAGTGAAGGCCGTGACCACGCCCGAGGCGCGCACCGTGCGCTTCGAGTTCAAGCGTCGCAATCATGAATTGCACATGATTCTCGGCTCCTTGCCGGTCTTCTCTCGCAAGTGGGGCGGCGGCAAGCCCTTCGATCAGATCGTGCAGGACGAGCCGATCGCCAGTGGTCCCTATGCGGTCGAGCGGATCGACTGGGGCAAGTCCATCGTCTACCGCAGGCGCGCAGACTACTGGGCCGAGGGACTGCCGGTGCGCCGCGGCATGTTCAACTTCGAGCGGGTGGCCTACACCTACTTCAAGGATGAAGTCGCGCGGCTCGAAGGGTTCAAGGCCGGCCAGTTCGACTGGATCTTCGAGAACTCGGCCAAGAACTGGGCACGCGGGCACACCGGACCCCGGTACCGCTCGGGCGAGATTCTCAAGCGCGAGTTCGTGCATTCGAACAGCGCCGGCATCCAGGGCTTTGCGATGAACACGCGTCGGCCCTTGTTCGCGGACCGCCGGGTGCGGCTGGCACTGGCGCAGGCCTTCGATTTTCAGTGGATGAACCGGCAGGTGTTCTACGGCCAGTACAGCCGCAGCCCGAGCTATTTCACCAATTCCGAGATGCAGGCTCGCGGTGTGCCGGGCCCCGACGAACTGGCGCTGCTCGAGCCCCTGCGTGCACAGCTGCCGCCCGAGGTGTTCGCCGAAGCGCCCGAGCCGCCCGATACGGTGGCCCCCGCCACGCTGCGCGACAACCTGCGTCGCGCCATTGAACTGATGCGCGAGGCGGGCTGGACGATCGCGGCCGACGGCGTCATGCGCAATGCCAAGGGTGAGCCCTTCGCCTTCGAGGTCGTGTCCTATTCCAAGGCACTCGAGCGCGTCGCCGTGCCCTGGGTGCGCAATCTGGAGAAGCTCGGCATCCAGGCAAAGATGCGCATCACCGACCCGGTGCTCTTTCAGAAGCGCATCGACGACTTCGACTTCGATGTGACCGTCATCTCGATGGGCGCAAGCCAGACGCCGGGCAACGAGCTGGTCGATCGCTTCGCCAGTGCCTCGGCCTCGCAGAAGGGCGCGGACAACGCAGCCGGCGTGCGCGATCCGGCAGTCGATGCGCTGCTCAATACCTTGCTGGCCAGCGAGAGCCGCGCCGAGCTGGTGACCGCGGCGCGTGCGCTGGATCGTGTGCTGCGCCATGGCTGGTACCTGGTGCCGCATTTCTATTCGGCTCGACATCGCGTGGCCTACCGGGATCAGTTCGGCATTCCCGCGACCCTGCCCAAGTACTACTCGGCCCCGAACTGGGTGCTGAAGACCTGGTGGATGAAACCCCAGGGCGAGATCGGAGTCGGCGTGGTGCCGGCCAAAGGACGCTGAACCGTGCTGGCTTATGTCATCAAGCGCGTGCTGTTGATGGTGCCCACCTTGCTGGGCATCTTGCTGGTCACCTTTGCGGTGATGCAGTTTGTGCCGGGTGGCCCGGTCGAGCAGCTGATCCAGGAAATGCGGGGTCGTGGTCAGGCCGGTGAAGTGGCCAGCAGCGACAACACCTACCGCGGCCGCGAAGGCGTCGATGAAAAGAAGCTCGAGGAAATCCGCACCCTCTACGGCTTTGACAAGCCGGCGCATGTGCGCTTCTGGGAGATGATCAAGCGCTTTGCGCGCTTCGATCTGGGCACCAGTTATTTCCAGCAGAAGTCGGTGTGGGACTTGGTCAAGGAAAAACTGCCGGTCTCGATCAGCCTGGGCCTGTGGACCTTCTTCATCTCATACCTGGTCTCCATACCCCTGGGCATCGCCAAGGCGGTGCGACACGGCAGCCGCTTCGATCTCATCACCTCGACCGCCATCCTGATCGGCTATGCCATTCCGAGTTTCGTGCTGGGGGTCGTGCTGCTGGTGCTCTTTGGCGGTGGCAGCTTCTGGCAGCTCTTTCCCCTGCGTGGCCTGACCTCCGACCACTTCGCGCAGATGTCTGCCCTGGGCAAGGTGATGGACTATCTCTGGCACATCGCCCTGCCGGTCACCGCCATGGTGGTCGGCAGTTTCGCGGTGACCACCATGCTGACCAAGAACACCTTCCTGGAAGAGATCCGCCGGCACTATGTTCTGACCGCGCGCGCCAAGGGACTGAGCGAGCGCACCGTGCTCTACAAGCATGTCTTTCGCAATGCGCTCATTCCCCTGGTCACCGGATTTCCGGCAGCCTTCATCGGCGCCTTCTTCACCGGCTCGCTGCTGATCGAAACCCTCTTTTCGCTTGATGGCCTGGGCCTGCTGTCCTATGAGTCGGTGATCAAGCGCGACTATCCGGTGGTGATGGGCACGCTGTTCCTCTTCACCCTGATCGGCCTGTTCACCAAGCTGATCACCGACCTCGCCTATGTCTGGGTGGATCCGCGCGTGAAATTCGGGGCCTCGCGATGAACGCTTCGACGTCCTCGACCGCGCCGCTGACCGCACCGGACGCCACGCCCGGTGGGTCGATCACCCCGGCCGGGCGGGCCTGGCGGCGCTTTCGCTCCGACCGCCGAGGCTGGTGGAGCCTGGTGATCTTCGCCACGCTGGTGGTGCTCAGCCTCGGGGCGGAGCTCCTCTCCAACGACCGACCGCTGGTGGTGCGCTATCAGGGGCAGACCTACTGGCCGCTGTTCGAGACCTATCCGGAGACCACCTTCGGCGGCGACTTCGCCACCGCCACCGACTATCTGGATCCCTTCATCCGACAGCAGCTGGCCAAGCCCGGCAACTGGGCGCTGTATCCGCCCAATTCCTATCGATTCGACACTCTCAACTATTTCTCGCCGAGCCCCAATCCGGCACCACCGTCCTCGGTCAACGTGATGGGCACCGACGACCGAGGGCGCGATGTGCTGGCGCGCCTGATCTACGGCTTTCGTGTTTCGGTGCTATTCGGGCTGGCGTTGACGGCCATCGGGGTGGTGATCGGCGTGATCACCGGCGCGGTGCAGGGCTACTTCGGCGGCCGAATCGATCTTGGCCTGCAGCGCTTCATCGAGATCTGGGGATCCATGCCCGAGCTGTACCTGCTGCTGATCTTCGCGTCGCTCTTCGAGCCGAGTGTGCTCATCCTGCTGGTGATCCTGTCGCTGTTCGGCTGGATGGGCCTGTCCGACTACGTGCGCGCAGAGTTCCTGCGCAACCGCAACCTGGAATACGTGACCGCCGCCCGTGCGCTGGGGCTGTCGGACGCCCAGATCATCTGGCGCCATGTCCTGCCCAACAGCCTCACGCCGGTGATCGCCTTTCTGCCTTTTCGCATGAGCGGCTCGATCCTGGCGCTCACCAGCCTGGATTTCCTCGGCCTGGGCGTGCCACCCTCGACTGCCAGCCTGGGTGAGCTGCTCGCTCAGGGCAAGGCCAATCTGGATGCGTGGTGGATCACGCTGTCGACCTTCGCGGTGCTGGTCGGTACCTTGATGCTGCTGATTTTCATCGGTGAAGCCTTGCGCACCGCACTCGATACCCGGCGAGGCTGAACATGGCGCTGAACAGGGAGGCTTCCCCGGCTGCTTCGCCGCTGCTCGAGATCGAGCGACTCAGTGTCGAATTCGACAGCCCCTCGGGCCCCGTGCGCGCGGTCGACGACGTGTCCTTCTCCATTGCCCGTGGCGAACGCTTCGCCCTGGTGGGCGAGTCGGGCTCCGGCAAGACCGTGACCGGTCTGGCCATGATGCGGCTGCTGAGCGATGCCCGCATTGGCGGCACCGTCCGACTCGATGGCGAGGACCTGGCGGCCTTGTCCGACTCGGCCATGCGTGGGGTGCGAGGCCGTCGTATCGCCATGATCTTCCAGGAGCCGATGACCGCGCTCAACCCGCTGTTCTCGATCGGCAACCAGATCGCCGAGTCGCTGATCCTGCACGAGGGTTTGAATGCCGCGCAGGCGCGACACCGCGCGATCGACCTGCTGGAGCTGACCGGCATCGGCGAACCACAGCGTCGTATCGACAGCTATCCGCACGAGTTGTCGGGCGGGCAGCGCCAGCGCGCCATGATTGCCATGGCGCTGGCCTGCAGTCCCGAGTTGCTGGTGGCCGATGAGCCGACCACCGCGCTCGATGTCACCATCCAGCGCCAGATCGTCGAGCTGCTCGACGATCTGCAGCGACGCCTGGGCATGTCGGTGCTGCTGATCAGCCATGATCTGCCGCTGGTACGCCGCTTTGCCGATCGCGTGGGCGTGATGCGCCAGGGGCGGCTGCTCGAGGTGGCTGCGACCGAGCAGCTCTTCAAGGCGCCGCAACACGACTACACCCGCCGCCTGATCGACAGTCGCCCGCGTCGCTCGATTGACGCGATCCCGAGTGATGCTCCCGAACTGATGCGAGGCGAGCAGATCGGCTGCCGCTTCTGGTTCAAGTCGGGGTGGTTCGGGCGCAAGCCGTTCGATGCAGTGCGCGAGGCGGACATCACGATTCGCCGCGGCGAGACCGTGGGTGTGGTTGGCGAATCGGGCTCGGGCAAGACCACGCTGGGCATGACCCTGCTGCGACTGTCATCGGGTGATGCCTCGGGGCAGATCTGGTTCGACGGCTCGCGCATTGATGGCCTGGCGCAGGCTCGGATGCGTCCCTTGCGCAGCCGCATGCAGGTGGTCTTTCAGGATCCTTTCAATGCCTTGTCGCCCCGCATGAGCGTGGAGCAGATCGTCGGTGAGGGCCTGGCCCTGCATCGTCCCGAGCTCGGCGCGGCGCAGCGGCGCGAGGCGATCATCGCGATCCTGGAGGAGGTCGGCCTGGGCGAGTCCGCCTTGCCGCGCTATCCGCACGAGTTCTCCGGCGGGCAGCGCCAACGCATCGCCATTGCCCGAGCGGTGGTGCTGCAACCTGCGTTGCTGCTGCTCGACGAGCCGACCTCGGCGCTCGATGTCTCGGTGCAGCAGCAGGTGCTGGAGCTGCTCGCCGGCCTGCAGCGCCGCCACGGCATGAGCTATCTGTTCATCAGTCACGACCTTGCGGTCATCCGTGCCATGGCGCATCGGGTGATCGTCATGAAGGGCGGTCAGGTGATCGAGGCGGGGGAGACGCAGACCGTGTTCAGCGCGCCCACTGCGGCCTACACCCGCGAGCTGCTGGCTGCCGCGGAGGGGTGATCGGCTGCTGCGATTCAGCCTGACCCATGAAAACGGGCTGCTCAAGGCAGCCCGTTTTCACATCCGCCTCAGTCAGCTCAGGTGCGGGTCGATTTGCTGCCGGGCTTGGAGGCCGATTTGACCGGCGCTGCCGCAGGCTTGGTTGCCGGCGCGGCGGCCGCCTTGGGTGCCGCCGCGGGCTTGGTCGCATTGCCTGAGGTCGGGCGGCTCGAGGCCACCTTGACCGTCTTGGCAGCAGGCCGAGTCGTCGACGCCACCGCAGGGGCGTGCTTGGCGCCCGGGCTGCTCCTGGCGCTCTTGGCGCTCTTGGCGGGCTGGGCCCGTGCCGGGGGGGCCGGCCGCATCGCGGGTGCCGAGGCTCGGGCGTCAGGCGCGGGGCGTGCCGGAGCCGACACGCTGGCCATCGTGGCGGCGGTCGCGACCGTGCCGGCCGCGGCGACGGCCATCGGGGCCGCGGCAGGTGTCGAGGCCGGTGCCGCAGCAGCAGGCGCCTCGGCCGGTCCGCGCGCCACCACCTGGCGGTCACCGCCCGGGTTGGTCACCACGGTCTGGTGGGTCGCCGGACGCACGAGCAAGCTGGTGCCGGCACGGGCCGATTTGATGCCACCG
>JBILSK010000084.1:0-7452 GCA_044372165.1 Burkholderiaceae bacterium
GGAATGGGCGGCGCAACCGGGCTTGATCCGGAGGCGATCAGCACGGTGTCGTAGTCGAAGCCGGTGCCCTCGGCCACGCGGACCTTGCGGGCCGCGGTATCGATGCCGGTCACGCGTCCCTGCACGGACTGGATGCGCAGCGAGTCGAAGTGGTTCGGGTCCTTGCGAAGATAGGTGCCGCGCTCATCGATGTTGCCGATCAGCAGATAGGGAATCGCCATCCGCGAATACGACGGATGCGGTTCGTCACCGATCATCACGATGTCGTCCGTCGGGCGACGCTTGCGCAGGGTTTCGGCAGCCACCACGCCGGCGGGGCCGTTACCGATGATCACGTGCTTCATGGGCAGATCCTTGGTGTCGAGGTCGGGAGCACGCGGAGGGTGCGCCCCTGAAAAGACACAGGGCGACCCGCGGGCCGCCCTGTTTGCCGTGCGCCGCGCCAGGCGCGAACGCCCGGCACACGCCAGCTTACAGCCCCAGGCGGGAGCGGGTCTCGGCCTTGAGCTGGCCGTTGTCGTCCCATCCGCGCAGCGCGTAGTACTCCGGGATCATCTTGTCGATCCCGCTCACCAAGCCCTTGGCCGGACCGGATGTCACGGCCTGGGTCTTCAGGCGAGGCGGCAGGTCGTCGTCCTTGCGCGTGAAGCCGGCCCGATTGTTGAAGTCGCGCTCCATGTTCCAGATGCGCTCACCGATCTCGTTCAGGTTGTCCAGGGTGAACTCGTCGCCGCAGGCGGCAGCCACCTGCGGGGCGAGGTCAGCCAGGGTCCAGGCGAAGGTGGTGAACACGCAGATGCCGGACGAATCGAAGGCAGCCGTGGCGTCCTGGAAGGCCTTGACCAGCTCGGGCTTGCCCTCGGTGGTCAGCGGATCGGTCTTCACCGGGATACCGAGGATCTCGGAGGCCACGGTGTAGGAGCGCAGGTGGCAGGCACCGCGGTTGGAGGTGGCGTAGGTCAGGCCCATGCCCTGGATGCCGCGTGCGTCATAGGCCGGGAATTCCTGGCCCTTGACCGACATCGACAGCTCGGGGTGTCCGTACTTGGCGCACAGCCGCTTGCTGCCCAGACCAATCTCCTTGCCGAAACCTTCGCCCTTGGCCGTCATTTCAGCCAGCTTGACCAGTGCCTGCGCCGAGCCGAACGGCACCTCGAGGCCGATCTGCTCCTTGGTGAGCACGCCCATCTCGTAGAGCTCAGCTGCCGCGCCCACCGTGGCACCGAAGGAGATCGGATCGAAGCCGTCCTCGTTGCACAGCAGGTTGGCGTATTGCAGGGCTTCCAGATCGCCCACACCGGGTGCCGCACCCAGTGCCCAGGCGGCTTCGTACTCGAGGCCGCCCGACGCACCCCAGTATTCAGGCTTGTTGACCACCGAGAAGTGGGTCTCGTCGATGCGCGAGATGCGACCGCAGGCGATCGTGCAACCGAAGCAGGCCTGGTTGGTGATCAGATGGGATTTGCCATCGGTCGGGCGCTTCTCGGCCATGGCCTCGGCACC
Source organism: Burkholderiaceae bacterium (assembly GCA_044372165.1). Classification (GTDB taxonomy): domain Bacteria; phylum Pseudomonadota; class Gammaproteobacteria; order Burkholderiales; family Burkholderiaceae_E; genus UBA4615. The sequence goes on from JBILSK010000084.1 coordinate 1,504, forward strand.
GATCTTGGCGGCATCCTCGAACTGGGAATCGCGATGGTTGCGGGTGGGCAGTGCGCCGACCTCGTTGATGACGTTCATCAGCACCTGGGTGCCGAAGGTGGGCAGGCCCTGACCGGTCACCGGGTGATCGTGCAGGATCTTCTTCTTTTCGGCGGTGACCTTCATGAAGGCCTTGGGGTCCTTGATGTTGCCCACGCCCTTGGTGCCGCGCACCGCGATCGCCTTGAGGTTCTTGCTGCCGGCCACCGCCCCCACGCCCGAGCGGCCTGCCGCACGGTGCAGGTCGTTGACGACAGCCGCATACAGCACGCCGTTCTCGCCCGCCCGGCCGATGGACGACACGCGGACCTGGGGATCCTGGTGCGAGGCCTTGATGATCTCCTCGGTCTTCCAGACGGTCTGGCCCCACAGGTGGCTGGCATCGCGCAGCTCGGCCACGTCGTCACTGATCGACAGGTACACCGGCGTGGGCGACTTGCCCTCGAGGATGATCATGTCCCAGCCAGCCATCTTCAGCTCGGCGCCCCAGTAGCCGCCCGAGTTCGAGCAGGCGATTGCGCCGGTGAGCGGGCCCTTGGTGATCACCGAGTAACGGCCCCCGGTGGAGGCCATGGTGCCGGTCAGCGGGCCGGTGGCCCAGATGATCTTGTTGTCGACGGACAGCGGATCGACCTTCGCGTCCACTTCCTCGACGAAATACTTGGTCGCCAGACCGCGCTGACCCAAGTACAGCTTGGCCCAGTCCATACGCAGCGGTTCGGAGGTGCAGGTGCCCTTGGTCAGGTTCACCCGCAGCAGTTTTCCAGCCCATGCCATCTTGATTGCTCCTCAGTCGTGCCGACGTGAATCAGGCCGCGGTGTTCTGGTTGCCGAGCTTGTCAGCCCACTGCTTCATGCGATCGAGGCCCGTCCAGTTGGCATCGATGAAGGTGATTGCGCCGGTCGGGCAGGCGTCCGCGCAGGCGGGCTCGCCGCCGCACAGATCGCATTTCTGCACCTTGCCGGTGTCCTGCACATAGTTCACCGTGCCGAACGGGCAGGCGATGGTGCAGACCTTGCAGCCCACGCAGACGTCTTCGAGCACGACCTTGGCGCCGGTGGCGGCATCAACCTTGATAGCCTCGACCGGGCAGGCATGCAGACACCAGGCCTCGTCGCACTGCGTGCAGGTGTAAGGCACCTTGCGGCCAGTGTGATGGAAGTCGAAGACCTTGATTCGGGACTTGGCGGGGTTGAATTCGCCGTAGTTCTCGAAACTGCAGGCCATTTCGCACTGCAGGCACCCGGTGCACTTGTCCGGGTTGATGTGCAGGGACTTCTGCATGTCACCTCCGTGGGATGCGGGCTGTCACCCGCCGGTTTCATTGGCCGCACGGCAATTCCGTGCGGGGTCCGACTTATGTAGACGGGAGCATACCCTTTCAGGCAACAGGGTGTACAGGATCCGGATGGGTAAACACCCAAGCCTGCGACAATCGGCCGATGAATGACGCGCCACCGCCCGCCGCACCTCGCGACATCGTGTCGATCGGGCTGCACTACGAGCTGGGCAGCCCGCAACGCGCCGTGCTGGGCAACCCCTTTTTCGAGGTCCTGCGCGCGGTCCGCGAGGAGGGCTCGATCGGACGGGCGGCCACCCGCCTGGCGTGGTCGTACCGCCATCTGTGGGGCTACCTCAAGCAGCAGGAGGCTCGCCACGGCCGCCCGCTGATTCTCTGGGACAAGGGACGTGCCGCGCGGCTGAGCCCGTTTGCCGACAAGCTGCTCTGGGTGGAAACCCGCATCCAGGCGCGGCTGGCAGCAGACATCGAGAACCTCGCGACCGAAATCGGCCGCGAGCTGACGGTCGCCTTCAACGACACCGTCCCGATCGCCACCTGCGTGGCCAGCCATGACCTGGCCCTGCCGGCCCTTCGTCAGTTGTGCGAAGCCGATCACGGCCTGCTGATTGACCTGCGCTTTTCCGGCAGCCTGCCGGCACTGGCGACGCTGCGAGCCCGACAGACGCAATTCGCCGGCATCCACCTGCCCTGCAGCCGACCCGATCTGGCCGGGCCCGGTTCGCCGATGCAGCGTGCCTTCACCCCCTTGCTGCGACTCGGTCGCGAAAAGCTGATTCAGGTCGGACGGCGTACTCAGGGCCTGATCGTGGCGCCCGGCAACCCGCTGCGCCTGGAGTCCGTCGCCCAGCTGGAACGGGTGCGCTTCGTGAATCGCGCCGTCGGCTCCGGCACACGGGCGCTGCTCGACGAGATGCTGCGAGTGGCCGGTCATGACACGGGACGGATCAGCGGCTACCAGCGTATCGAGCCCACGCACCTCGCGGTGGCCGCGGCGGTGGCTTCAGGCGCAGCCGACGCCGGCTTCGGGATCCAGGCGGCCGCAGAGCGCATGGGCGCAGGCTTCGTGCCCCTGGTGGAGGAGGACTACTTCCTGGTCTGCGACAAGACCACACTGGAGGGGCCCGTCGCTCGCGCGCTGATCGCGGCGCTCGCTTCACCGGCATGGCGTGCCATGCTGGCCGGCATGCCGGGCTACGATGCGCATCGGGCCGGCGAGGTGATGTCCTTGCGCCGGACCCTGCCCTGGCATCCCCAGGCCACGGTTCGGCCAGGTTGAGCACCGGGACGCACCCACCTGCCTTCTTCCTCGCGCGCTGCTCCATGCGCCTTCGTGCTGCCCCGTTCACGCCATGTCGTCTTCGCCCGCTCCCTCTGATCCACGCACCGACCCGAGCACCGACCGGCCCGACGACGCGCCTGCCAGTCCTCGGCCGGTGGCGCGTCACGATGCAGCGCTCAGCGTCCGGCTGCGCTTCGGTCCGGACGCCCGCATCGGCCCCGGCAAGATTGCCCTGCTCGAGGCGGTCGGCCGCGCCGGGTCGATTGCGGCGGCGGGCCGCGAGATGGGCATGTCGTATCGACGCGCCTGGCTGCTGATCGATTCCCTGAACCGGATGTTCGATGGCACCGTGGTCAATGCCAGCTCGGGCGGCTCGCATGGCGGCGGTGCGTCGCTGAGCCCGTTGGGCTTGCAACTGGTATCGGCCTATCGGGCCATGGAACGCGACACCGAAGCCGCCGTCGAACGTCACTTCGCCGGGCTCAAGGCCCGGGTGATCGCTCAGCGCACCCGTGGCGCGTAGGCCAGGGACCGGTCATCCATGGCGGTGGCCTTGACCATGGCATAGACCTCGTCGCCCACATCCAGCCCCAGCTCATCGAGCGCCTTGCGCGTGACCAGGGCCACCAGGCGCCCCTGGCCGCGCAAGGCGATGTCCACGCGCGCGATCGGCCCGGTGTCGGACTCGATCTCACGCAGCGTGCCCAGCAGCACGGTTCGAAAGCTCACATCGCGCGGCCGCTGCACCGCGAGCGCCACATCCGTGGCGCGGATCAGCAGGCGATGCAGCTGATCGACCTGGCCCACGGCCCCGGGCACGCTGATCGGGCCGGCGGGATGCTCCAGCAGGGTGAGTCCGTAGTGCGGATCATGGGCCCGCACCCGTGCCTCGACCACCGAGACGGCACCGAAGCCGCCCTGCGCGCCACGCAAGCCGGCGGGCGCCAGCACATCGCCTGGCGCCCCACTTGCCACCACCGTGCCGGCCTGCAGCACGATCACGTGCTGGGCGATTCGCGCCACCTCGTCGATCGCGTGCGAGACATAGACCAGCGGTACCCGCGCCTCGTCTCGCAGGCGAACGATGTAGGGCATGATTTCTCGACGCCGATCGAAGTCCAGCGCGGCCATCGGTTCGTCGAGCAGCAGCAGCCGGGGCTGCGACAACAGGGCACGACCGATCGCCACACGCTGACGCTCGCCGCCGGACAGGCCGACCGGGCGACGCTCGAGCAAGGCGCCGATGCCCAGCAGCTCGACCACCTCATCGAAGCTCGAACTCGCGGCACCCGAGGTACCGCCGGCGCGGCGCGCGCGCGCCAGACCGTAGGCCAGATTGCCGCGCACGCTCAGGTGTGGAAACAGCAGGGAATCCTGGAACACCACACCAATGCGCCGCAGGTGGGGAGGCACGAAGAGGCCCCGCGCGGTATCGACCAGGGTGTCGCCATCGAGCACCACCCGACCTCGGTCAGGCCGGATCAGCCCGGCGAGCACGCCCAGCACGGTCGACTTGCCGGCGCCCGAGGGCCCGAACAGCGCCAGCGCCCCGGCGTCGGCCGAGAACGCGCAGTCCAGCCGAAAGGGCGAGCGGTCGATCGACGCCTGGAATTCGATCATCGCACTCGTGCGGCCCGTACCGGCCGCCGTCTGCTCATGCCTCACGCCCCGTCACGACGCGCTTGACCCGGCGCGCGAGCCACTCGGAGATCGCCAGGGCCAGGAACGACACGACGATGCACACCAGCGTCAGTCGCAGGGCCGTGGCGTCGCCGCCCGGCGTCTGAGTGGCGGTGTAGAGCGCCGACGGCAAGGTCTGCGTCTCGCCGGGAATGTTCGACACAAAGGTGATGGTGGCGCCGAACTCCCCCAGCGCCTTGGCAAAGCACAGCACGGCGCCAGCCAGGATCCCGGGCAGCGCCAGCGGCAGGGTGATGGTGGCGAAGGCGCGCAAAGGAGACGAGCCCAGGGTCGCCGCGGCCTGCTCCAGGCGCGGGTCGACCGCCTCGAGCGACAGGCGAATGGCGCGCACCATCAGCGGAAATCCCATCACCGCACAGGCGAGCGCCGCACCTGTCCACCGAAAGGCGAACACCAGGCCCAGCGTCGATTCAAGCCAGGCGCCGATCGGCCCCTTGCGGCCGAACGACAGCAGCAGCAGGTAGCCGACCACCACAGGCGGCAGCACCAGAGGCAGGTGCACCAGACCGTCGAGCAGGGTGCGCCCCGGAAAGCGGCCGCGGGCCAGCAGCCAGGCCACGGCGACGCCAGCGGGCAAAGCGCAGACCGTGGCGGCGAGGGCGACCTTCAGGCTGAGCAGCACGGCGGTCCATTCGTCCGGTCCGAGCCAGGCGGTGGGCGGAGTCATGTCGCCCGCTCCCCGGGCACGGTGAAGCCCCGGGCGCGGATCACGGACCGTGCGACATCGGAACGCAACCAGGCCAGCACCCGGGCCGCCTCGGGGTGAGTCGCCCCCGTGGTCAGGGCGACCGGGCAGACGATGGGCGGATGCAGCGCCTCCGGGAAGGTCGCCACAATGCGCACGGCAGGCTCGGTGCGCGCGTCGGTCGCGTAGACGATCCCGAGCGGCGCTTCGCCGCGGGCCACCAATGCGAGCGCGCCCCGCACGCTGTCGGTCATGGCGAGCTGTCCGCTCACCTCATCCCAGACCCGCAGCGATTGCAGCGCGGCGCGCGCATGGCGGCCTGCAGGCACGGTACGCACATCAGCCACGGCCAGGCGCTGGCCGCCCAGCGCGGCCTTCAGGGGCATGCCGGCTTGCGCGCCCAGGGATGTGGTCGAGCCTGCCGGGGCAATCAGGACCAGTCGATTGCCGGCCAACACGAACCGGGTGGAAGACTGCACCTGACCGGCGCGCTGCAGATGGTCCATCCAATCGGCGTCGGCGGTCACGATCAGGTCGGCGGGCAAGCCCTGCTCGAGTTGGCGCACCAGGGTGGGCGTGCCGGCGAAAACAGCGCGAAAAGGCGCGCCCCCGCTGGTCTGCCAGGCGCGTCCCAGATCGTCGAAGAGTTCGCGCAGGCTGGCCGCAGCGAGCAGACGCACCCCCGGCGCAGCCGCCCAAGCCGACGAATCGGTCTTGCACAGTGTGCCCGCAGCCAGCGCCGCGCCCGCTGCGCGCAGCACCCCTCGTCGTCGATGACGCATGCCCTTCCCGGCTGTTATATCCGGACGAATATAACGCACTCCGCCCGGCGTGCGTGCCAGGCACTCGGCCGGTTCAGGTGTTCTGGACGACGATGGTCGGAAACTTGGACGACATGTCGCGGGCGCTCTCGGCGACCTTGACCGCGATCCGGCGGGCCA
>JBILSK010000085.1:0-7448 GCA_044372165.1 Burkholderiaceae bacterium
AAGCGCAGCGTGCGCTCGTACTGCGCAGTCTGCAGGCTGTCGGCCCACAGGCCGGTGTGCTTCGCGTAGGCCTCGACCAGTTTCACCTGTTCAGCATCTCGACCGGTGAGCTTGAGGTAGTCGATGGTCTGGCGGTCGATGTAGAACATCGCAGCCGTGGCGCCGTACTCGGGCGCCATGTTGGAGATGGTGGCGCGGTCGCCGAGGGTCAGCGCCGAAGCGCCTTCGCCGCGAAATTCGAGATACGCGCCGACGACCTTTTCCTTGCGCAGGAATTCGGTCAGGGCCAGCACGACGTCGGTGGCGGTGATGCCCTTGCCCGGCTTGCCGGTGAGCTCCACGCCAACGATGTCCGGCAGGCGCATCCAGGAGGCCCGGCCCAGCATCACGTTTTCAGCCTCGAGGCCGCCCACGCCGATGGCGATCACGCCGAGTGCGTCGACGTGCGGGGTGTGGCTGTCGGTGCCCACGCAGGTATCCGGGAACGCCACGCCGTCGCGTACCTGGATCACCGGCGACATTTTCTCGAGGTTGATCTGGTGCATGATCCCGTTGCCCGGCGGGATCACATCGACGTTCTTGAAGGCCGCCTTGGTCCAATCGATGAAGTGGAAGCGGTCCTCGTTGCGTCGGTCCTCGATCGCGCGGTTCTTGGCAAAGGCGTCCGGATCGAAGCCGCCGCACTCCACGGCCAGCGAGTGGTCGACGATCAGCTGCACCGGCACGACCGGGTTCACCTGTGCCGGGTCGCCGCCCTGGTCGGCGATCGCGTCGCGCAGGCCGGCGAGGTCCACCAGCGCGGTCTGCCCGAGGATGTCATGGCAGACGACCCGCGCCGGAAACCACGGGAAATCCAGGTCGCGGCGACGTTCGATCAACTGCTTGAGCGAATCGGTGAGCGCGGCCGGATCGCAGCGGCGCACGAGGTTCTCGGCCAGCACACGCGAGGTGTAGGGGAGCGTGTCGTAGGCGCCGGGCTGGATCGCGTCGACGGCGGCACGGGCATCGTAGTAGGACAGCCGGGTGCCGGGCAGGGGGGTGCAGTAGGTGGTATTCATAGGGTGTCGATTTTAGCCGATCGGGTCGCTGGCGGGTCCTGTGCGGCCGCTTGCCGGCCATCGGAATCGAGGCAGACCGCCCGTCGCATCGCATAATTTCCGGCAAAGTCGCCCAAGCGGCACATCACACTGGAGATACAAAGCGATGAGCACCCCCGAGACCTCTTCTCATGACGCTGGCCGACCGCTCGATGTACTGGTCGTCGGCGCCGGCTTTGCAGGCCTTTATCTGCTGCACCGGATGCGTGCCCAGGGACTGTCGGTGCGCGTGATCGAGGCCGGCTCCGATGTCGGCGGCACCTGGTACTGGAACCGCTACCCGGGCGCGCGATGCGATGTGGAAAGCATGGAGTACTCGTACTCGTTTTCGCCCGAGTTGGAGCAGGAGTGGAACTGGTCCGAGCGCTATGCGGCGCAACCCGAGATCCAGCGCTACCTGCGTCATGTGAGCGAGCGCTTCGACCTGCGCCGCGACATCAGCTTCGACACCCGCCTGGTGAGCGCCGCGTGGGATGAGTCCGGCGGGCGCTGGCATGCGAAGACCGACCGCGGCGAGCACATCGAGTCGAGCTGGCTGGTGATGGCGACCGGTTGCCTGTCAGTGGCCTCGTTGCCGCAAATTCCGGGTCGCGAGCGCTTTGCGGGCCGCTCATTTCACACCGGAAACTGGCCGCACGAGCCGGTGGACTTCACTGGCAAGACGGTGGGCGTGATCGGCACCGGTTCCACCGGGATCCAGCTCGTTCCCCAGTTGGCGGCGCAGGCCGATCGTGTGTTCGTCTTTCAGCGCACGCCCAACTTCAGCCTGCCGGCGCACAACGGGCCGCTCGATCCGAACGAGGCGGCGCGCATCAAGTCGCGATACCGCGAGGTGCGGGCCCAGCAGCGCAGCTCGCCCACTGGGGTCGCGTCCTATCCGGTGCCCACCCGCTCGGTCTTCGAGGTGCAGCCCGAGGAGCGCGAGCGGGTCATGGAGGCGGCCTGGGCGAAGGGCGGGACCTCGATCGGGCGCACCTTCAAGGACATCGTGACCCATCGCGAGGCAAATGAGGTGGTGGCCGATTTCGTGCGGCGCAAGATTCGCGCGATCGTCAAGGACCCAGCCGTCGCGGACGCCCTGGTCCCGCACAACTACCCGATTGCCACCCGTCGCGTGTGTGTCGATACTGGCTACTACGACACCTACAACCGGCCGAACGTGACGCTGGTCGATGTGGGTCGCAATCCGCTGGTCGGCATCGATGAAACCGGTGTGTGCACGCGCGACGCCCACTATCCGGTCGACGTCCTCGTGCATGCGACCGGCTTCGACGCCATGACCGGGGCGTTGCTGGCGGTCGACATCCGCAATGGCGAAGGCCGATCGCTGCGCGACGCCTGGGCTGATGGACCCCGGACCTACCTGGGCCTGGCCGTGGCCGGGTTCCCCAATCTGTTCACGATCACCGGTCCCGGCAGTCCGTCCGTGTTGAGCAACATGGTGGTGTCGATCGAGCAGCACGTCGAATGGATCACGAGCTGCATCGACTGGATGCGCGCACACGGCAAGCGACGCATCGAGGCGCGCAGCGACGCCCAGGAAGCCTGGGTCCAGCATGTCAACGAGGTGGCTGAGCCCACCTTGCTGGCCAAGGCGACCTCCTGGTACACCGGTGCCAATGTGCCGGGCAAGCCCCGTGTCTTCATGCCTTATCTCGGGGGCGTGGCCGCCTATGGCGAGAAGTGCGCTGCCGTGGCGCGCGAGGGCTATGCCGGATTCGAGCTGGAGGGCGGTCCTCATCAGGGTTGAACCTCGGCCGGTCATCATCGACGCTCGACCATCGGTCATTCATGGCGCTTGAAAGCGCGGGGTCTTGCGCGACCCTGCGGGCGTTGCGGGCCCCGGCATCGGGCCCCGCTCGTCCATCACGCCCGAGTACGCCATGCACCCCGTTCGCCGACGCATCCTGATCTTTCTGCCGCAGCTGACCCTGGGCGGCGCAGAGCGTCAGGGGCTCATCCTCGCGAAGCACCTTCAGTCACTGGGCCATGATGTCGAGGTCTGGGGCTTTCCCCCCGTGGCCTCACCGCCCACGCTGGTGCCCGAGCTCGACGCGAGCGGATTGCTTCATCGCACGCTGGCGCGATGGCCGAGCGTGATGCCCGAAAAGGAGCTGTGGTTCGGCAAGATCAGGCGAACGCTGTGGCGCACCTTGGAGTGGCCGCGACAGGTCCGGCAGGACAGAGCGCTGCTGCCCGAGGACTTCGCGCCCTTCGATGTCGTGATTCCCTGCACCTTCTGGCCCAGTCTCATGGCAGGACTGTGGCGCGAGGAGCTGGGTGCAAAAAATGTGTATTGGGGCCATGTGGGAGGAGTCGATGCTGCCGGCATCCAGTACACCCCGTGGCTGGTCCGCCAGATTCTGAAGGGCGCGAATCGCTTCATTGCCAATTCCGTCGCTGGGGCCCGCTTTCTGGATGAAACCCTGGGATTGCCGTCCGGCACGACGCACGTCAGGCGCAACGCGTGGGTCGAGGAGGATCCCCTGCAGGATGCGGTCGATGCGCAGTCGTCTTCCAGCTCCCGAGGGGCGGATGCGGCCATGCCGCAACTGATCCATGTCGCCAATCTCTATCCCGAAAAGGATCTTGAGACTGTGCTGGAGGCCGTGGCGCTCCTGGCGGCCCGAGGCGTGCCCTGTCGCCTCAATGTGGTGGGCCGGATCCTGACCGAGGCGCATCGCGCCGCCCTCCTGTCTCGGGTCGATGCCCTGGGCATCACGGCGCAGGTGGTGTTTCACGGTCAATTGAGTGGCGCGCAGGTTCGCCGTCTGAGCGCGCAGATGACGGCCGGTGTGCTGTCGTCTCGATCTGAAGGGTGTCCGAATGCGGTGATGGAATACATGGCGCGTGGCCTGTCCGTAGTGGCCACCGATATTCCCGCGACCCGCGAGCTGCTCGATCCCTCGCAGCATCGATGGCTGGTGCCGGTGGGCGATGCGCAGGCGATGGCCGACACGATGGCCAGACTGCTGGCCAGCGATCAGCTCAGAAGCGAGGCCACGCGCATCAATCGTGCGCGTGTCACAAACGAATTTTCGATCGGTCGCGCGATGCGCAGCTGGCACGAGGATGTCGTTGCATGACGCAGGCGTCGGCCCCCGCAGTGTCGGTGATCATGCCCTGCTTCAATGGGGCGCGCTTCATCGCCGGCACCCTCGAGAACATCCTGAATCAGCGTCTTCACGACATCGAGGTCGTGGTGATCGACGATGGCTCGACCGACGACAGCTTTGCGATCGCTTCGCGCTTCGACGATCGGGTCCGCGTATTCAGGCAGCCGAACATGGGGCTGTCCGCAGCGCGCAATGTGGCGCTGCGCCATGCGCGCGGACGGCACGTGCAGTTTCTCGACGCCGACGACCTGCTCGAATCGGACAAGCTCTTCACGCACAGTGCCTGGCTCGATGCGCATCCCGAGACCGATCTGGTCTACGGTGGCGCGCAGGCGTTTCATGGACCCGATCACTGTTCACCGGCGCAGATCACTCGGCAATCCGGGCTTGAATATATCGCCCGTCGGGCGGGCGAGGCAGGCACGATCCTTGACCGGTTGCTCGAGGAGAACGTGCTCGCCATCAATGCAGTGATGGCTCGACGAGACTTCCTGACGCGGGTCGGGCCGTTCGACGAAACCCTGGCGGGCAACGAGGACTGGGAATACTGGCTTCGATGTGCGATGTCAGGCGGTCGCTTCGATTTCGTGAACCCACCGGCCACCGATGCGCTGGTCAGGATGTGGCCAGGGTCGGCGTCGACGAACCGCTCGCTGATGTTCCAGACCCGCTTCGAGTTGCGCTTGCGCCTGGCCAGCAGACTGAGCGATCGTGCGGCCCGGATGCGCAACCTGAACCGGGCCATCTGGGAGTTCAAGGACGCGGGCTGGGGCGGGATGAAGCAGATCAGATCCGCCCTGGCCCTGGCCGGCCGCATGCGTTCAGCCGGCGAGATCAGGCCGGTGCTGCGCGGCGTGGCTCAAGGCCTGGGCGTGGCCTGATCCTGTCCACGGTTCAGGACGCTACTCGGCCTGGAGCCGGCGCGATTGAGCAGCCCCTTCGAAGTCAGAAAATTGATCGCCATGCCGGCCAGGCTGCCGGCTGCCACACCCAGCACGGGATGGGCCCTCACAACCGTGTGAGTCGAAACCAGCCAGGCGTAGAGCAGGCCATTCACCGCACCCCCGACCAGCATCAGCATCAGATAGCCGCCGAACTCGCGCCCCGCGCTCAGGCCGGATGCCCCCTGGCCGAAGGTGATTGACCGGTTGAGCCACCAGGTGGCCAGCACCGCGCACAGGAACGACACGACCCGCGCCCCGTACAGGCCCAGGAGCCCCTTGAGCAGGGTCAGCGTCAGGGCATCGACCGCGAAGCCGATCACACCGATCCCGGCAAACGACAGGAGCTGCGAGCGGGTGTTCACCGCGTCGGATCGCCTGGCTGCGGCAGAGGAATGGCCAGGTAAGCGAGGCGTCGGGTTTCGTGCCGTCCGCGTGACACGTTGTCCAGGATCAGGCCGCACACGACCGACAGCCACGCGCACACCATCATCGAGGCGGACAGTACGGCGGTGGGCAAGCGCGGCACCAGCCCGGTCTCGAGATATTCGAGCAGCACGGGCATCATCAGGATCAGCGAGGCCAGCGCGATCAGCGCGGCGCACCCGCTGTAGAAGGCCAGGGGGCGCTCCGAGACATAGAGCCGCCCTATCGTGCGCAGGATGCGCCAGCCATCGCGCCAGGTGGACAGCTTGCTTTGCGAACCCGCCGGTCGCGCACCATAGGGCGTGGGAACCTCGCCGCAGGGCATCCGGAGTTCCAGCGCGTGGACATTCAACTCGGTCTCGATCTCGAAGCCGCGCGACAGGGCCGGAAACGACTTGGCATAGCGCCGGGTGACCGCACGGTAGCCGGACAGCATGTCGGTGAATTCGCCGCCGAAGATGCCGGTGACACTGCGCGACAGCAGGCGGTTGCCGAATTGGTGGCCACGGCGATAGGCGCTCTGTGAGTGGACTTCGGGCGTCACCCGCGAGCCGACCACCATGTCCAGGCGCCGGTCGATCAGCGTGTCGATCAAGCGCGTGACGCTTGCAGCGTCATAGGTCGAATCGCCATCGACCATGACGAAGATATCGGCCTCGACATCGGCAAACATCCGGCGCACGACATTGCCCTTGCCCTGCAGCGGCACATGAATGACCTGTGCGCCTGCGGCTCGAGCGATCTCGGCGGTACCGTCGGTCGAGCAGTTGTCGAAGACATGAACCTGCAGTGCCGGCAGGGCACGGCAGAAATCGCCGATCACCTGCGCGATGGTCACGGCCTCGTTGTAGCAGGGCACGACCAGCGCCACGTTCAATCCACGGTAGAGCATCGGCGCCTGCTGGCCTGACGGGAAGATCGAGGACACGGGCGCTGCCGGGCAGCCCCCGTGTGCGGTCACGCAGTCATTCAGACCGGCGTGAACATCGGCAACATGTTGCCGTCGGCGGTCTTCTTGAACACCACCTTCACACGCTGGCCGATCTTCAGTGCGTCCAGATCGCAGTCGGTGATGTTGGTGAGCATCGTGGTGCCCTCGTCCAGCCTGACGTAGGCCATGGCGAAGGGGATCGGGCCGGCACGACGCGTGACCGTGAGGCTGTAGATCTCGCCGGTGCCGGCCGCATCTTCCCACTCGGCGTCACCGAAGCAGAACGGGCAGACCGGGCGCGGATACCAGTTCGGCTTCTTGCAGCTGGTGCAGCGCCGGATGCGCAGCACGCCGCGCTGGCTCGCCTCCCAGAAGGGCTGCGTGGCGGCATCCACAATCGTCTCGCCCAGCGGGCGGTCCTGGCTCATTGTGCTCATGGTCATGCCCTCTCGAGGATCAGGGTTCCGGAACCGTGGCGTGAGCCCAGCAGTCCGCCAATACCGGTGGCCACGGCCAGCGTGCAATTCGGCACCTGGACCTTGGCATGGGCTTCGCCGCGCAGCTGACGCACCGCTTCGATCACCTTGGTGATGCCGCCGCGATTCGCCGGGTGGTTGTTGCACAAGCCGCCGCCGTCGGTGTTGAACGGCAGCTTTCCGGTGCCCGAGATCAGGTTGCCGTCGGCCACGAACTTGCCACCTTCGCCCTTCTTGCAGAAGCCCAGGTCCTCAAGCTGCATGATCACGGTGATGGTGAAGCTGTCGTAGATCGAGGCGTACTGGATGTCTGCGGGCTTGACGCCGGCTTCCTCGAAGGCCTTGGGGCCGGACAGGGCGGCTGCCGACCAGCTGAGATCGACCTGTCCGCCCAGCTGGCCCTTGATCGCCTCGCCCGTGCCCAGCACGTTGACGATCGGGCGCTTGAGCGTGCGGGCAAT
>JBILSK010000086.1:0-7410 GCA_044372165.1 Burkholderiaceae bacterium
GCCACCGTGATGCGAGGTCATGATGCGGCCCATGTGGCCGGTGCCGACTGCGTGGTGACCTCCTCGGCGGTGCGCGGCGACAACCCCGAGGTGACTGCGGCGCGTGCCGCGCGCATTCCGGTCGTGCCGCGTGCGCTGATGCTGGCCGAGCTGATGAAGCTCAAGCAGGGCATCGCGATTGCCGGAACGCACGGCAAGACCACGACCACCAGCCTGGTGGCGTCCATCCTGGCAGCAGGCGGCCAGGATCCGACCTTCGTGATCGGCGGGCGGCTCAACAGTGCGGGGGCCAATGCCAAGCTGGGCAGCGGCGATTGCATCGTCGTCGAGGCGGACGAATCGGATGCCTCGTTCCTGAACCTGTCGCCGATGATCGCGGTGATCACCAACATCGACGCCGATCACATGGAGACCTACGGGCACGATTTCGCCCGCTTGCGCCAGGCCTTCGTCGAGTTCACGCAACGACTGCCCTTCTACGGCGCGGCGGTGCTGTGCGTCGATGATCCGCATGTGCGCGAGATCATGCCCTTCGTCTCCAAGCCGGTCATCACTTACGGCTTCTCGCCCGAGGCCCAGTTCCGCGCGGTCGATCCGGTGCCGGACAACGGTCGGATGCGGTTCATGCTGCATCGGGTCAATGGCGTGGTGCGTCCGCCGCTCGAGGTGGTGGTGAACCTGCCCGGTCTGCACAACGTCCAGAACGCGCTGGCCGCGATTGCGGTGGCCGACGAACTGGGCGTCTCCGACGAGGCCATCGTCGGCGCGCTGGCCGGCTTCAATGGCGTGGGCCGGCGTTTCCAGCGATTCGGCGAATTCCCGGTGCCGCCGGCGCGCGGCGGCGGGCACTTCACGCTGGTCGACGACTACGGCCACCATCCGGCCGAAATGGCGGCCACCATTGCGGCCGCACGCGGTGCGTTTCCGGGTCGCCGACTCATGCTGGCCTTCCAGCCCCATCGCTACACGCGTACCCGTGACCTGTTCGAGGACTTCGTGCGCGTCCTGTCGCAAGCCGATGCCGTGCTGCTGGCCGAGGTCTATGCGGCCGGCGAGGCGCCCATCGTGGCGGCCGACGGACGCACCCTGGTGCGTGCGGTGCGGATCGCCGGCAAGGTCGAGCCGGTGTTCGTCGAGGAGGCGGGTGAAATGCCGGCCGCGATCCTCGATACGGTCCGCGATGGCGATGTCGTGATCACGATGGGCGCGGGCTCCATCGGCGGCGTGCCGGCCAGGCTCAAGGAGGTCACCGGTGTCTGACTTCGGCAAGGTTGCAGTGCTGATGGGCGGGCGTTCCTCGGAACGCGAGGTCTCCTTGATGTCGGGGGCAGGCGTGCTCGAGGCGCTGCGCGCGCGCGGTGTCGATGCACATCGATTCGATCCGGCCGAGCGTCCGCTGGAGGACCTGGTGCGCGAGGGCTTCGACCGGGTGTTCATCACCTTGCACGGCCGCTACGGCGAGGACGGCACGGTTCAAGGCGCGCTCGAGTTGCTGGGCATTCCCTACACTGGCTCGGGCGTGATGGCCTCATCGGTGGGGATGGACAAGGTCTGCACCAAGCGCCTGTGGAGCACGCACGATCTGCCCACCCCAGGCTTTGCCGTGGCCCGCAGTGCGGACGATGTGCGGGCTGCCGCCGCGCGCTTCGGTCTGCCCCTGGCGGTCAAGCCGTCCCGCGAGGGATCGACGATCGGCTTCACCAAGGTGGAATCGACCGAGCAATGCGAGGCAGCCTGGGCGCTGGCCAGCCGTCATGACGACGACGTGCTGTGCGAGCAGTTCATCGATGGGCGCGAACTGACGGTGCCCGTTCTTGGCAGCGGTGCGCAGGCCCGCGCCTTGCCGGTGATCGAGATCATTGCGCCAGCCGGCAACTACGACTACCAGAACAAGTACTTCCGCGACGACACCCGCTACGAGTGTCCGGCTGCGCTGCCCACCGAGCTGGCGAGCCGTATCCAGGCCCTGTCTGTGGCGGCCTTTCACGCGATCGGCTGCGAAGGCTGGGCCCGCGTCGATGTGATGCTGCGTCGCGCCGACGATGCGCCCTACCTGCTCGAGATCAACACCTCGCCCGGCATGACCAGCCATTCGCTGGTGCCCATGGGCGCCCGGGCGATCGGCGTGTCCTATGAAGACCTGTGTCTGCAGGTGCTGGCCAGCGCGCGACTGAAGATGGGGAGCAGTCGGTGAAGCCCTGGCACGACGTTCGCCTGCTCAACACCGTGGCCAATGGCCTCACGGCGCTGGCGGCGGCTGCCCTGGTTTCGGGCGGGGTCTGGTGGCTCACCCAGCGCCCGGCCTTTGCATTGCGCACCGTGATCGTCGAACCTGCGGTGGCCGGCGAGCAGTTGAGCCATGTGACCTCCGCGGTGCTGCGCACGAACGGTGCGTCGCGCATCGATGGCAACTTCTTCAGCGTGAATCTCGAGTCGGTGCGTGACCAGTTTCAGGCAGTGCCCTGGGTGCGTCGTGCCGATGTGCGTCGAATCTGGCCCGACACCCTGCGTATCGGCATCGAGGAGCATCGGGCCCTGGCAGTGTGGGGCGACGGCCAGCTGGTCAACCTGCAGGGCGAGCTCTTTGCGGCGAATGCGGCCGAGGCCGATTCGGAAGGCGAGCTGCTCGAATTCTCCGGCCCGCCCGGCACCGAGGGACTGGTGATGCGGCGCTGGAAGGAATTGAATCAGCAGCTCGCGCCCCTGGAGCTCGCGCCGGTCGCAGTCAATCTGTCCAACCGCTATGCCTGGAGCGCGCGACTGGACAACGGCCTGACCCTGCTGCTGGGCCGGGAGCAGGAAACGTCGATTGCCGAGCGCGTATCGCGGTGGGTCGAGTCCTATCCGCAGGCGCAGGTCAAGTTGAACCGCGAAGTGCTGGCGGTCGACCTGCGCTACCCCAATGGCTTTGCGATGCGAACACCCGGTTCGATCGATCGCAAGGCATCCGACGCCTCCTCACGGTCTGCGTCGACCCCTCTTTCGACTGCCCGTGGCGCCACCGATGGCGCCGGTCAGTCCACCCCCAGGCGAATCCCATGACACGTGAGAGCAAGGACCTGATCGTCGGTCTGGACATTGGCACCTCCAAGGTGGTGGCCGTGGTCGCCGAGATGCGTCCGGACGGCCACTACGAGATCGTCGGTCTTGGCCAGCACGAGTCCCGCGGCCTGAAGAAGGGGGTCGTGGTCAACATCGAGACCACGGTCGCCTCGATCCAGCAGGCGCTCGAGGAAGCCGAGCTGATGGCGGATTGCAAGATCCGCAATGTCTACACCGGGATCGCCGGCAGCCACATCCGCAGCTACAACTCGATCGGCATGGTGGCGATCAAGGACAAGGAGGTCAGCGCAACCGATGTGGCGCGGGTGATCGAGACGGCCAAGGCGGTCAACATCCCGACCGACCAGCAGATCCTGCACGTGCTGCCGCAGGAGTTCATCATCGACGGTCAAGAGGACATCCGAGAGCCGATCGGCATGAGTGGTGTCCGGCTGGACGTGAAGGTGCACATCGTCACCGGCGCGGTGTCGGCCGCCCAGAACATCATCAAGTGCGTGCGCCGCTGCGGTCTGGAAGTGCAGGACCTGATCCTGCAGCCCCTGGCCTCCAGTTCCGCGGTGCTCACTCAGGACGAGAAGGAACTCGGTGTGGCGCTGGTCGATATCGGCGGCGGCACCACCGACATCGCGATCTTCACCGGCGGCTCGATTCGTCACACCGCGGTGATTCCGATCGCCGGCGACCAGATCACCAGCGACATCGCGATGGCGCTGCGGACCCCGACGCCCGACGCCGAGGACATCAAGATCCGTCACGGCATCGCCAAGCAGGTGCTCGCCGACCCGGCCGAACGCATCGAAGTGCCGGGCATCGGCGATCGCGGGCCGCGCTCCTTGTCGCGCCAGGCGCTGGCCGCGGTCATCGAACCGCGGGTCGAGGAGCTGCTCACTCTGGTGCAGCAGGCGATCCGCGAGTCGGGCTACGAGGAGTTGCTCTCGTCGGGCGTGGTCGTTACCGGGGGCACCAGCCAGTTGCCTGGTCTGACCGAACTCGGCGAGGACATCTTCCTCAAGCCAGTGCGCATCGGTTTGCCCGAGTACACCGGCGGGCTCGCCGACGTGGTGCGCACGCCGCGCTATGCCACCGTGCTGGGCCTGCTCGAGGAGGCCCGCATGCAGCGGATGCGCGGGCGCAAGGTTGCCGAACAGTCGGGCTCCTTCAAGGAGACCCTGCGTCGCATGAAGGAGTGGTTCCTGGGGAATTTCTGATTTCCCGGGTCGAGTTCACCGTTTTCAGCAGTTTGTTTCAGTCGTTGCTTCATTCCCCAGTCAGTCGTCGTTCACACCAAACCGCAAGTTCGTTGGAGGCCCCTCAGATGTCTAACTTTGAAATGCTCGACTCCCTGCCCGATGGCGCAGTCATCAAGGTCGTCGGCGTCGGTGGCGCAGGCGGCAATGCCGTCAACCACATGATTTCCCGTGGCGTGCAAGGCGTGGATTTCCTCGCCATCAACACCGATCGCCAGGCGCTCAAGCGTTCGCTGGCCTCGCACACCATCCAGCTGGGTGACGCGGGCCTGGGCGCCGGTGCCAACCCGAATGCAGGCCGCGCCGCCTGCGACGCCGAACGCGAGCAGATCAAGGCCTCGCTGTCGGGCGCCAACATGGTCTTCATCACCGCGGGCATGGGCAAGGGCACGGGCACGGGCGCTTCGCCGGTGGTGGCCGAGGTCGCCAAGGAGATGGGCATCCTGACCGTGGGCGTGGTGACCAAGCCCTTCGATTTCGAAGGCAACAAGAAGATGCGGATCGCCGATGACGGCATCGAACAGCTGGTCGAGCATGTGGATTCGCTGATCGTCGTGCTCAATCAGAAGCTGTTCGAGGTGATGGACGAGGACGCCAGTCTGGACGAGGCCTTCAAGCGCGCCGACGACGTGCTGCACAACGCGGTGGCCGGCATTGCCGAGATCATCAATGTCCCCGGCCTGGTGAACGTCGACTTTGCCGACGTGCAGACCATCATGGGCGAGCAGGGCAAGGCGATGATGGGCATCGGCGAGGCCTCGGGCCTGGACCGTGCCCGCCTGGCGGCCGAGCAGGCCGTGGCCTCTCCGCTGCTCGACGGCGTGGACCTGTCCGGGGCTCGCGGCGTGATCGTCAACATCACGTCGAGCCGCTCGCTCAAGCTGCGCGAGACCAACGAAGTGATCAACACCATCAAGCAGTTCTGCGCCGACGACGCGACCATCATCCATGGCACCGTCTATGACGAGGACATGGAAGATCGCCTGCGCGTCACGGTGGTGGCCACCGGCATCGGCCGTCCGGCCCGCAAGCCGCAGCTGGTGCCGCAGTCGTTCCGTGCCACCGGCACCCACGATGCCTCGCCGGACATGAACTACGGCGGGCTGGACACGCCGGCGGTGTGGCGCACCCAGCGTGGCAGCGCCTCGGCTCAGGTCGCAGCGCTCGAGGAAAAAGGGGTCGAGCGTCTGGACATTCCGGCCTTCCTGCGCCGCCAGGCAGACTGAGGCGCTGCGCGCGGCCAGCCTCCCCGCCGCCTCCTGGGGATAGTGCCGCGCGCAGTGGGGACACCGACAGGCCGCCGACAGGCCGCGGGCTACAATCCCGGCTTGTTCCGGCGCGCTGTGCCGGCGGAACATTGACATTCACCACGCTGACAACACTGAGGAGTCGCGAGCATGACGATCAAGATCGGGGACCGCCTGCCCGAGGCCACGCTGACCGAATTCGTTGAGGTCGAGGGTAACGGCTGTACCGTCGGACCCAATGCCTTCAAGGTATCTGACCTGACCAAGGGCAAGAAGATCGCGATCTTCGGTCTGCCGGGCGCCTTCACGCCCACCTGCTCGGCCAAGCATGTGCCGAGTTATCTCGAGCACCACGACGCGCTGCGCGCCAAGGGCGTGGACGAGATCTGGTGCGTGTCGGTCAACGACGCATTCGTGATGGGCGCCTGGGGCCGCGACCAGAAATCGGGCGGCAAGGTTCGCATGATGGCTGACGGCAGCGCCGAGCTCGCCAAGGCTACGGGTCTGATGCTCGACCTGACCGCGCGCGGCATGGGTGTGCGCTCGGACCGCTACTCGATGCTGGTCGAGGACGGTGTCGTCAAGCAGCTCAACCGCGAAGCGCCCGGCAAGTTCGAGGTCAGCGACGCTGCGACCCTGCTCAAGCAGCTCTGAGCATTGCCCGTCCACTGATTCGCAGGCCGTGCTGAGGCAGCGCACCATCAAGGCTCCGGTGAAGACCGAGGGCGTCGGTCTGCACTCCGGCCAGCGGGTCGAGCTCCAGCTGCGACCCGCACCGGTGGGCACCGGCATCGTGTTTCGCCGCACCGACCTGCCGAGTCCAGTGGACATTCCAGTGAGTGCCGAACGGGTGGGTGACACCCGCATGGCCTCCACACTGATCGCCAGTACCGATGCGGCGGCGACACCGATCAAGGTCGCCACGGTCGAACACTTGATGTCCGCCCTTGCCGGCCTGGGCATAGACAATGTGTTCGTCGATGTCACCGCAGCTGAAATTCCCATCCTGGATGGATCGGCAGGGTCCTTCGTCTTTCTGATCCAGTCGGTGGGCACGGTCGAGCAGGCCGCCCCCAAGCGATTCGTGCGGGTGCTGCGTCCGGTCGAGGTCCGCGAGGGCGACAAATGGGCGCGCCTGGAGCCGTACTTCGGCTTCAAGATGAGCTTTTCCATCGATTTCGGCCATCCGGCCATCGATGCCACCGTGCAGCAGGTCGAAGTCGATTTCGCGCGCGAGTCCTACGTCTCCTCGATTGCCCGGGCGCGGACCTTCGGATTCATGCAGGACGTCGAGGCCCTGCGATCGCACGGACTGGCCCAGGGGGGCAGCCTGGGCAACGCCATCGTCATGGATGAGACCCGCGTGCTCAACAGCGGCGGCTTGCGCTCGGACGATGAGTTCGTGAAGCACAAGATCCTGGATGCGGTCGGTGATCTGTACCTGCTGGGTCATCCTCTGCTGGCGGCCTACTCGGCCCACAAGTCGGGACATGGCCTGAACAACCAGTTGCTGCGGGCCCTGCTGGCCGACGAGGGAGCGTGGGAATACGCGACCTTCGCCCATCGCCGCGAGGCACCCAAGCTCTTCGCTCTCGACTGGGTCGGTGCCTGACCGTGGTCGTCTTTCGGGCGCTCATGATCGTGCTGGCGCTGGCGGTCATCCTGAGCGCCGGTCTGTGGGTCATCACGCGTGACCGACGCTGGCTGAACTGGGCGATTCGCCTGCTGCGAATCGGCGTGATCGCGGGAGCGATCTTCTTTGCGGTGCTGATCGTCGAACAGTTCAGCGCTTGAGGTTGTCCGGGTCTGCGCCATGGCGCCTGGCCATGCGAGCGAGTGCTTCGCGCAGTTTC
>JBILSK010000087.1:0-7351 GCA_044372165.1 Burkholderiaceae bacterium
TGAGGCCTACAGTGAGGGCAACCTGTCCAATCTGGACACCGACGCCTTTCAGCGCAACATCAACAACCTGGGTGCCTGCTTTGCGATCGCGAAGCTGTTCAAGGCGGTCAACGCGATCGATGCGGGCGGTGGCGACGGTCTGCTGTGCCGGATGCTGCGTGACTATGGCGTCAACTGCTTCGTGACCGACCGTCATGCGACGCCCACCTATGCGCAGGGTTTCACCGAGCCGGACTTCGACACGCCGGACCTGCTGGTCTGCTTCGAGGTGCTGGAACATTTCAGCAATCCCGTGGCCGACCTGAAAGCGCTGTTTCGAGGCTCGCCACGAGTCATGCTGCTGAGCACGGAACTCTATGAGGGCCAGGGACCCGACTGGTGGTACCTGGTGCCGGAGTCAGGCCAGCACGTGTTCTTCTACAGCCGCCAGGCGCTGGAAGAGGTGGCCCGCACGCACGGCTACGCGATCACCTTCAGTGGTGGCTTCATCCTGCTGACGCGCGGTGCCTCGCTCCTGCAGCAACGGTTGGCCGCGATGCTGCTGAAGAGCCGAGTCTGTCGCTGGATTCGGGCCTGGGTGGTCACACGACCCACGCCGAACATGGGCCGGGACTTCGCCCTGCAGCGCGAGCGCTCCCTGCGTGCCCAGACGCTCCGGTCGACCGTCGACTCGCCTCCTGAACGGACTGAGGCCGACGGATCGGACCAGCGGGCACGCTCGGTGGCCACAGCCCACTAGACACGAGGCGGGCATCCCATGGCGATCAAGGATCTGATCAAGTCGATGCTCCCGGCGTCGGTGGTGTCGGTCGTGCGAGCCGCCCGTCGCATGGAGTCGGGACTCAACGACCTGCAAGGCCTGGCCGGCACGACCTACGAGTTGCGCGATCTGATCCTCGACTTTCAGACGGTCCAGCTGCAGCGCGCCCATCCCAATCCGCTCAATGGCTTCGGCAGGAAGTGCTTTTCCCAGAGCGATGAGGACGGGATCACGCTCGAGATTCTCCGGCGCCTGGATTGCCTTGACGCAGGCACCTTTGCCGAATTCGGCGTGGGCGACGGACGAGAGAACAACACCCTGATCCTCAAGGCGCTTGGTTGGCGAGGCTTCTGGGTCGGTGGCGAGACACTGGCCATCGATGTCGGTCAGCCCAGCGCGAACTTCGCCTACCTGAAAGACTGGATCACGCTGGACAACATTGCCGACCTGACTCGTACCGGGCTGGCGCGCATCGATGCGCACGCGCTCGACGTCATGTCGCTGGACCTTGACGGCAACGACCTCTACCTCGTCGAAAAGCTCCTGTCAGACGGCTTGCAGCCGAAACTGTTCATCGTCGAGTACAACGCCAAGTTCCCGCCGCCCATCAAGTGGCAGATCGACTACAACCCGACGCATGTCTGGCAAGGCGACGACTACTTCGGTGCCTCGCTGGCAAGCTTCGTGGCCCTGTTCGAGCGTCACGGCTACAGGCTGGTGTGCTGCAATTCGCACACTGGTGCCAATGCCTTCTTCGTGCACACGGCGTTCGACAGCGCCTTCGATGATGTACCCACCGAGCTCAGTCGCCTGCATGTCGCCCCGCGCTACCACCTGCATCGCGCCTTCGGGCATCCCGGCGCCGCCCGGACGCTGGAACAGCTGTTTCGCTGATTCAGCCCCGGACCTGCCCCGAGCCGAACACCACCCACTTCTGCGAGGTCAGCCCGTCCAGGCCGACCGGACCGCGTGCGTGCAGCTTGTTGGTGGAGATGCCGATCTCGGCGCCCAGTCCGTATTCGAAGCCGTCGGCAAAGCGCGTGGAGGCATTGATCATCACGCTGGCCGAGTCGACCTCCCGGATGAAGCGCATGGCCCGGGAGTGATGCTCGGTGACGATCGCGTCGGTGTGCTGAGAACCGTAACGGGTGATATGGTCGATGGCTTCATCCAGGCCTGCGACGACGCGAATCGACACGATGGGCGCGAGGTATTCGGTCGACCAATCGGCCTCGGTGGCCGCCACGGCCGGCAGGCCGGCAGCCTGGAGCAGAGCGCAGGTCTCGGGGTCGCCGCGCATCTCGACGCCCTTGTCGGCATAGATACGCGCGATGCGCGGCAGGATCTCGCCGGCCATGCCGCGCGCCACCAGCAGGGTCTCCATCGTGTTGCACGGCGAGTAGCGCTGTGTCTTGGCGTTGTCCGCAATGCGCACGGCCTTGTCCGGGTCGGCGCTGTCGTCGATGTAGACATGGCAGATGCCGTCGAGGTGCTTGATCACCGGGACGGTTGCCTCCCGCGCAATGCGTTCGATGAGCGACTTGCCGCCACGCGGCACGATGACATCCACCCACTCGGGGCTGGAGATGAGTGCACCGACCGCCGCGCGGTCAGTGGTGGCAATGAGCTGCACCGCATCAGAGGGCAGACCGGCTTCGAGCAGCCCGCTCTGGATCAGTGCCGCGAGGGCCTGGTTGCTGTGGAAGGCTTCGGAGCCGCCGCGCAGGATGGTCGCATTGCCCGACTTGATGCACAGGCCAGCCGCATCGATGGTCACATTCGGGCGTGATTCATACACGATGCCGATGACCCCCAGCGGCACGCGCATCTGACCCACCTGGATGCCGGACGGGCGATAGCGCAGGCCAGTGACTTCGCCGACCGGATCGGCCAGCGTGGCGATCTGCTCCAGGCCGGTCGCCATCGATTCGATGACCGCATCGGTGAGCGCCAGACGGTCGACAAAGGCCGCATCGTGCCCGGCCTGCCGCGCTGTCTCGAGATCGATCGCATTGGCGGCCTTCAGCGCCGCCGCTTCACGGCGGATGGCGTTGGCCGCGGCGCGCAGCGCACGGTCCTTGGCCTGGGTCGGGGCGCGCGCCATGTCGCGCGAGGCGGCCCGCGCTCGGCGGCCCACGTCGGCCACATGAGCGGTGATGTCGATCGGGTTCATCTTGGAGAGTCCGTGTGTGGCCCGCATGACGAAAGTCAGGCGGGCAGGGCGCTGCGCATGTCGAGTTCCAGGGCGGGTGCACCCGCCAAGCCCATGACCAGGGTTTCGAGCGCCTGCCAATCGTCGCCGGCGCCCAGTCCCTTGGTGATTCTATCGACCCGGGCGCAGGCCTGCATGAGTGCCTGCAGGCGCGAGGCGGACAGCCGGCGCAGCGCGATCGGCACCAGCCGTTCGCGCTCACCCCAGATGCGCAGGCTGCGCAGGGCGGGTGCCAGGGCCTGGCCGGTACGAGCGCGGTGAGACAGTCGCACGAGACTTCGGATGATGTCGGCCAGGGCCCACAGCACCACCGGCACGGCGGTGCCCTCGGCGCGCAGGCCGTGCAGGCAGCGCAGGGCGCGGGACACATCGGCCGCCAAGGCGGCATCGACCAGATCGAAGGCATCCCAGCGGGCCACATCCAGCACTGCCGCTCGCACCGCGTCGGCAGGCAGAGCGCCTGGCGCAAACAGCAGGCCGAGCTTGCGCACTTCCTGGTCCGCGGCCAGCAGATTGCCCTCGACGCGCTCGGCGATCAGGGCCAGCGTGCGCGCGTCAGCCTGCTGGCCTTGGCGTGCGAGCCGCTCGCCGATCCAGGCAGGCAATCGGGTTCGATCGACGCCGGGCAGGGCGACGGCCAGGCCGCGCGACGCGATGCGGCCGAACCAGGCCGATTCGCTGGTGGCCCGATCAAGGCGCGGGCTGGAGACCAGCAGCCGGGTCTCGGGCGGCAGGCTTTCCAGGGCGTCAGCCACGCCCTCGCCAAGTTCCTTGCCGGGCTTGCCCGCGATGCGCAACTCCAGCAGTCGCTGGCCTGAGAAGAGCGACAAGGAGCGTGTCTCGGCGAGCAGCGTGTCCAGCTTGAAGCCGCGCTCGGCGTGGAACACCACCCGTTCGTCGAAGCCGATCGCGCGGGCGCGGGCTCGCACGGCATCGGCGGCCTCCTGGCGCAGCAGGTCTTCATCGCTGGCAATCCAGGTGACCGGCGGCAAGCCCTGATCGGCCGCCTGCGCCAGCATGCGCGCCAGGGCTTCCGGGCGAGCAGGGCCCCCTCGTGCCGGTGCCGGGCGGCTCATCAGGGCGCCTTGACCGCGCTCATGCGCCGCAGGATCTGTCGGACCGCGTCGCTGCGCATGTCGGCATACAGCAGGGCTTCTTCCTCGGCATTGACCACGCCTTGCACATCGAGCACGGTGATCAGCCGGCGCAGCACCAGTTCGTTGGCGCCGATCAGGTCGCGCTCGGCGCCATCCTTCAGTTGCCAGCGCACCCGCAGGCGCAACTGATACTCGCGGGGGCGGCCGGTGGTCGACAAGGCCGTGATTTCACGGTCGTTGATTTCACTGAGCAGATCGAAGCGCGCATCGGCGGCATCGCGTCGGTCGACCACGGTGACGCCATTGGCCCGAACCGTGCGACGCAGCTCGGCACCGAACAGCGAGGCGCTGGGCACGCTGGCGAAGAAGGTCTTGAACGGCAAGGAGGCCATGCCGCGCGGCTTGAATCCGCAGGCAGCCAGTCCGACCGCCGCAAGCGGCAGACCCAGGATGAGCCGGGCTGCCGTGCGGCGAGACGCAGCGGGCGACTTCGTCATCAGACCACCACGTTCACCAGACGGCCGGGGACGACGATGATCTTCTTCGGCGCGCGGCCTTCGGCGTGACGGGCAAAGCCCTCCGAGGCAAGCGCCGCGGCTTCGATCATGGCTTTGTCGGCGGAGGCGGGCAGTCGCAGCGACCCACGCACCTTGCCATTGACCTGCAGCACCAGCTCCAGTTCATCGAGGATCAACGCGGCGTCATCGGTGACGGGCCAGGGGGCATCGAGCAGGTCGCCGGACTCAGTGGCATAGCCCAGTGCTTCCCAGGTGGCATGGGTCACGTGCGGCACCACCGGGTAGAGCACGCGAAGCGTGATCGACAGGCACTCGCGCAGCGCGCTGGCGTCTGCCGGGGTGTTGGCCAATGCGGCCGACTCCAGGGCATTCAACATCTTCATGCCGGCCGACACGACGGTGTTGTACTGCTTGCGTTCGTAATCGTAGCTCGCCTGCTTGAGCACGGTGTGGATCTCGCGTCGCAGGCCCTTGGCGGCAGACGACAGCGATGCAGCCTGCGCGGCGAGTGAGTGCCCGGCGGCCGCGGCTACGGTCGCGCGCGACGCATGACAGAAGGTCCAGATGCGCCGCAGGAAGCGGCTGGCGCCCTCCACACCACTGTCGGACCATTCGAGGGTCTGCTCGGGCGGGCTGGCAAACATCACGAACAGGCGGGCGGTGTCGGCGCCGTAACGGTCGATCAGTGCCTGGGGATCGACACCGTTGTTCTTCGACTTGGACATGGTGCCCACGCCGCCGTACTCCACGCGCGAGCCATCCGAGTTCAGCGTGGCATGCGTGACCCGTCCATCTTCGCCATGGACGTCGGTGACTTCCTCGGGCCAGAAGTATTCGATGCCACCGCGTTCGTTCTTGCGGGAATAGATGTGGTTGAGCACCATGCCCTGGCACAGCAGCCGGGTGAAGGGCTCATCGAAGGTCACCAACCCGCGGGACCGGTCTTCGCCCGGGAACGCGCCGGTCACATCGCGCATCACCTTGGTCCAGAAGCGTGCGTAGAGCAGGTGCAGCACCGCATGCTCGATGCCGCCGATGTACTGGTCCATCGGCATCCAGTAGTCATTGCGCGCATCAACCATCGCGTTGGTCGAGTCGGGCGAGCAATAGCGCATGTAGTACCAGGACGAATCCACGAAGGTGTCCATGGTGTCGGTCTCGCGGCGAGCAGGCTTGCCGCATGTCGGGCACTGACAGCGCAGGAAGCGTTCGTCCTTGGCCAGGGGATTGCCGCTGCCATCGGGCACCAGGTCCTCGGGCAGCACGACCGGCAGCTGGTCATCGGGCACCGGCACAGGGCCGCAGTCGGCGCAGTGGATGATGGGGATGGGCGTACCCCAGTAGCGCTGACGAGAGATGCCCCAGTCGCGCAGCCGGTACTGGATGCGCTTTTCACCCAGGCCCTTGCTGGCCAGATCTGCGGCGACTGCATCGATTGCGGCGGCGTATCCCAGGCCGTCATAGGGGCCCGAGTTCACGCACACGACATCGACCTTGTCTTCGTACCAGGTCTGCCACTGCTGATCGGTGAAGGCCAGCTCGCCCGCCCGTGCGGCGCCGGCGCGCCCGACGACCTGACGAATCGGCAGGCCGTACTTGCGGGCGAAGGCGAAGTCGCGCTCATCATGCGCTGGCACGCCCATCACCGCGCCGTCGCCATAGCTCATCAGCACGTAGTTGCCGACCCAGACCTCGACCTTCGCGCCGGTGAGCGGATGCGTGACGAACAGGCCGGTTGCCACGCCCTGCTTGTCCATGGTGGCGAGGTCGGCTTCCATGACCGAACCCTTGCGGGCCTCGGTCACGAAGCTGGCGATCTGTGCGTCGCGCGCTGCGGCGATCGTGGCCAGCGGGTGCTCCGGCGCAACGGCCACGAAGGT
Organism: Burkholderiaceae bacterium; assembly: GCA_044372165.1. Classification (GTDB taxonomy): domain Bacteria; phylum Pseudomonadota; class Gammaproteobacteria; order Burkholderiales; family Burkholderiaceae_E; genus UBA4615. Next base: position 6,468 of record JBILSK010000087.1, read on the forward strand.
GACGCCCATGATGGTGTCGGCGCGGGTGGTGAAGACGTACATGCGCCCGTCACCGACCAGCGTGCCGTCGGCATCGCGGATGTCATGCGTGAAGGCAAAGCGCACACCGGTCGATTGACCGATCCAGTTCGCCTGCATGGTGCGCACGCGCTCGGGCCAGCCTTCCAGGTCGTTCTCGACCTTCTCCAGCAGCTCGGCCGCGTAATCGGTGATCTTGAAGTAGTAGCCAGGAATCTCGCGCTTCTCGACCACCGCCCCGGTGCGCCAGCCGCGTCCGTCGATGACCTGCTCGTTGGCGAGCACGGTCTGGTCCACCGGGTCCCAGTTGACGATCTGCGTCTTGCGATAGGCGATGCCGCGCTCGAGCATGCGCAGGAACAGCCACTGGTTCCACTTGTAGTAGCTGGGGTCGCAGGCCGCGATCTCGCGCGACCAGTCGATGGCCAGCCCCATCGCCTGCATCTGCTTCTTCATGTAGGCGATGTTTTCGTAGGTCCACTTCGCCGGTGCCACGCCGTTCTTCATCGCCGCGTTTTCGGCGGGCAGGCCGAAGGCATCCCAGCCCATGGGCATGAGCACGTTGTAGCCGTTCATGCGCAGGTGGCGGTACTGCACGTCATTGATCGTGTAGTTGCGCACGTGGCCCATGTGCAGCTTGCCCGAGGGATAGGGCAGCATCGAGCAGGCGTAGTACTTGCCCTTGGGAAAGCGTGGATCGTGTTCGATCGCGCGATAGGCGTCGATGGCGTTCCAGTGCTGCTGGGCAGCGGCTTCGACCTCGGTCGGAAGATAGCGTTCTTGCATGGGGCGCGGAGTGCTCAGAGCGGTGAGGGCGTCCGCGCGGCGCCCGACGGACTCACCGGGCTGCGGGCACCAAACAACCG
>JBILSK010000088.1:0-7311 GCA_044372165.1 Burkholderiaceae bacterium
TTCATCGCAGCAGTCTGGAAACCTTACTTGCCGACCGGCGTGATCGACACGGCCACGGCTTCGGTGAAGGTCAGCTGCACTTCGTCGCCCTGGCGCAGGGTGCGGATGAACTCGATCGCCTTGGGGTCGACCACTTTCATGGTGCGCAGCACGCCGCCGGCGCCGGTGAACTGAACGGTGTTGGTGGTGGTGTTGACCGAGGAGATCTTGACCACGCCTTTTGCGGTCATCTTGCCGCTCGGGGTGCCGTCGGCGTTACGGGCGGCGGAGTACACCGGCGCCTGGTTCACGCCCATGCCGGGCTTGACCACGTCGGCCGCGATCGCATCGGTGAAGCGCACCGAGACGCGGTCGCCCACGTTCAGACGATCGAAGTTGGCCACGCCCGGACCGGCGTGAACCACCGAGGTCCGGTTGCCGGCGCCGCGCAGCTGCACCAGGCGGTTCGGACGATCGATGGCGTCGATGATCGCGGAGGCTTCGACCGACTCGCTGAAGTCGACATGCCGCGTGGGCGTCGCGCAGGCGGCGACGAGCAGGGCGGCGGCAGCAATCGTGCTGAGCTTGGCAATGAACGAACGGGACAGGGCCATGAGAGTCTCCAGAGCGTAGGGGGTTGGAATCCGGAGCGCATTATGGGTGAACTGGCTGCGAAATTTGTCACGCTGAACAGAAAAATTTCTGTTGCGACCGGCTGAACTGCATGGCACCGGCCCACAAGAGGTGCCACCCGACAGTCCTGTCGGTTCGGTACGATAGGCCGCATCAACCCACAGGAGACTCAATCATGGCAGGCGTCTACTTCGAAGACCTTCACGTCGGGCGAGCGTTCAAGCACGCCATCCGTCGCACCGTGACCGAGGCCGACAATGTCTTCTTCACGGCCCTCACCCACAACCCGGCCGCCCTGCACCTTGACGAGGAGTACTGCAAGGAGCACTCGGAATTCGGCACCCGCATCGTCAACAGCTGCTTCACGCTGGGCCTGATGGTGGGCATCTCGGTCGGCGAGACCACGCTGGGCACCACCGTGGCCAACCTGGGCTGGGACGAGGTGAGATTTCCCAAGCCGGTCTTTCACGGCGACACCCTGCGCGTCGAGAGTTCGGTGGTCGAGGCGCGGGCCAGCACCTCGCGTCCGAATCAGGGCATCGTGATCTTCGAGCACCGCGCCTTCAACCAGAAGGGCGAGCTGGTGGCCAGCTGCAAGCGCAGCGCGCTGATGATGCGTCGGCCCGAAGGCGAAGCGCCGCGCTGAGCTCAGCGGCGCATCGCCAGCACGCGCTGGGCCTGCACCAGATGCGGCCGGTCGATCATCTTGCCGTTCAGTTGAACGGTGCCTGCATGGCCAGCTGCAGCGAAGGCATCGAGCACGGCCTGGGCGTGAGCGAGTTCCTCCGGGTCGGGTGAGAAGCCCTGGTTGATCGGCTCGACCTGATCCGGGTGAATCGCCATCTTGCCGGTGAAGCCCTCGCGCCGCGCGGCCCGCACTTCACGGCGCAGGGTCGCTTCGTCGCGAAAATCGGTGGCAATGGTGTCGATCGCCTGGACTTCGCAGGCATGCGCCGTGATCAGGCACAGCGAACGCGCCAATCGGTAGGTGAGCGCGTAGTCGCCCGACTCGTCGCGGTTGGTGCTGGCGCCGATGGCCGCGGCCAGATCTTCTGCGCCCCAGGTCAGGCCGGCCAGTCGCGGCGAGCAGCCGACATAGGTCTGCATGGTGAGCACGGCGACCGCGGTCTCGGTGGCGACCGTCACCACCTTGATCTGCCCGGGGGCCACGCCCTCGCGCTCTTCGAGTGCAGTGAGGAAATGATCCAGCTTCACCACATCCTCGGCCGAGCGCGTCTTGGGCAGCAGAATGCCGTCCGGTGCGCCGCCGACGATGGCCGCCAGGTCAGGCAGCGCCAGCGCGGTGGTGAGCGGATTGATCCGCACCCAGCGCTGCTGCGAGCCGGTGTTGCGGCTGGAGTCGAGGTAGCTGCGCACCATGCCGCGCGCAAAGGGCAGTCGATCGGGGGCGACCGAATCTTCCAGGTCGAGGATCAGGGCATCGGCCGCGCCACCTGCCACCTTGGCGAGCTTCTTTTCGCTGTCGCCGGGCACGAACAGCAGGGAGCGCAGGGTCTGGGGCATGACAGGTCCTCTGGAAGATGGGGCAGGGTGTCGGCAACCCGACGGGATCAGACTGCGTGCAATAGGAGATGATGACGCGGGCAGCCCGGGTGCCGCAAACCGGTCAACGAGGCGCGCCTGCTTGATCGATACTGCGGCCTGCCCGATCTGCTCGCGCCCGCCCTCGTGCCATGACACCTCCCTTCCAGTCTGCACACCTGCCCCTCGAACCCACTGCACTGGCGCCGGATGGCTCGCAATTTCGTGCGCTGCTGCGTCTGCCCGCGGGCAGCCTGGCGCACTTCAGCCTGCCCGCGGGCGCAGTCTCGCGCGCGGTGACGCATCGCAGTGTCGAGGAGATCTGGTACGTGCTGTCCGGTGCGGGCGAGATGTGGCGACGTCACGGCGAGCACGAAGCGATCGATGGGGTTCAGGCTGGGTCGTGCCTGACCATTCCCTTGGGCACGCATTTCCAGTTTCGTTGCACCAGCGACGCGCCGCTGTGCGTGGTGGTGATCACCTTGCCGCCGTGGACGGCGGATGACGAGGCGGTGCAGGTGAGCGGCCCCTGGGCGTCGTGCGCAGGGTGATCGCGCAGGGCGCGCGCTTTTGTCACGCAGGGTGCGTCATCCTTCGCCGCGCACCGGTCTGAGGTCATAGCCCAGGCGGGGAAAGTGCACGACCACAGCGCCGACCTGCGGGTCGTGGCGGCGCACCGCGATCTCGTCCAGGCCCAGGTGCACCAGCTCGCCTTCCACGCCATCGCGTCCGTAGTCGTCCGGGCGCACCCGCACCCGGACGCCCAGGGGCGGATCCTCCGGCCAGGGGGTCGACGGTGCCGGTGTCTCGGGCTCGGCGTCGCGCGCGATCGCCAGCGCCGCGGAGGCATCGAGCTCGGTGCGATGGCCGTGGCCGAAGGCGCGCACCCGGGCCATCCAGCGTGCGGTCAAGGGGAACCCGTCGAGCTCATGCGCGATCCGCTCGCTGCGGGCGGTGAGGAACCACAGCGCGTGGTAGATCGACAGGTCGGCCACGGTCGGTGCGCCGCCTGCCACCCAGCGGCGGCCGTCGGCAAAGAACGCCTCCACCGTGGGCAGCTGCGCCCGCAGCAAGGGCGCATTGCGCAGCGCCGCGGTGCGCATGGTGGCGGCGTCGGGGGGCGGCAGCCCGCGCATGGCGGAGCGATCGGCCTGCAGGGTGGGCGGCAGGATGTCCTGGTTCATCCCGGAGGCGTATAGCGTGATCGGCCGAGTGAGGCGGTTTTCAGACCAGTAAGCGATCGCTTCGGCATTGGCTTGCAGCGTCGACGGGTACAGGGTCGGCTCGGGGTGGCGGCGTTCCAGCTCGCGGATGATCAGCCGGGTCTCGCACCAGATGTCGGCGCCGATCTGCAGGACCGGCGTGCGCCGATAGCCGCCGGTGAGCGGGATCAGGTCCGGCTTGGGCAGAACAGGCGGAATGATCACCGAGTGCCAGGCCAGCCCCTTGAATCCCAGGGCCAGGCGAACCTTCTCGGCAAAGTTGGAGAAATCGTAGTGGTGGAGGATGAGGGCGGTCATGGCGCAACTGTAGCCTTGGCGTTGAGCGGTGCCGTGCGCGGCCCATCGATTTCCGGTTGCCCTGCGCCTGATCAACGACAAGAGGTCGCAGTGACATGAGGTTTGCAGTGATCACATCAGCATCGAGCGACTTCTTAGAAGTCGTCGCTAATCTATTGAAAAACCGATAAAATCAGCTCGAATTTGTTCTGTTCAATGAATCACGCACTGCTGGAGCGACAGCTCTGAAGGCGCCCTGTCAGATGATCAAACCCTCGAAACCTTCTTTCGATCGACCCCCGCGGGTGGCCGTGCCCCTGGGGCGCCGGGTTCTGGCAGCAGGGCTTGCCGTGCTGATCTGCATGCCGCCGGCCTGGGCGCAGGAGGCGGCATCGGGGGGCGGATTCGGCGGGGGCATCAGCGGCGGCATCGGCGGCTCCACCGGGTTCAACCTGGGCGGTGGTGCAAGCGCAGCAGGCGGGTCGGCGTCCCTCATGGGTTCGAGCGCTGCGGGCAGTCCCGGCGCGATGGGCGCAAGCAGCACGAGCACGCCGGGCGCGGCCTCCCAACCCGGGGCCGTGCCCGGTGCGCCGGCCGCCGGTGCGACGCCCGGAGATGCGCCGGTGGGGGATGCGTCGGTGTTTCGGCAGCGCAACAGCGACGGCAATCGACATCCGCAGTCGCCGCTTGAGCCCAACGATTTTCAGCGCTTCGTCCAGGCCGGTACCGGTCGCTTGCTGCCGATGTTCGGCGCCAATCTGTTCCAGTCGGCGCCGTCGACCTTTGCGCCCTCCGAAAGCGTGCCGGTGCCCGGGGAGTATGTGATCGGTCCGGGTGACGAACTGATCATCCGTTCGAGCGGCATGCTGGAGCTCGAGCTTCGGCCGACGGTCGATCGCGACGGACAGATCGTGATTCCCAAGGTCGGAACCGTGCAGGTGGCCGGTGTCAGGCGGGCCGACCTCGAGCGTTATCTGACCCAGCAGGTGTCGCGCAGTTTCCGAAACTTCACGCTGTCGGCCACGCTGGGCCAGCTTCGATCCATTGACATTTATGTCGTCGGTCAGGCGCGTCGCCCTGGCAAGTACACGGTGAGCAGCCTGTCGACCCTGGTCAATGCCTTGTTCGCCAGCGGCGGCCCGAATGCTAACGGCAGCATGCGCCGGGTGCGCCTGGTCCGATCCGATCGCAGCGCCGTCTCGATCGACCTGTATGACTTCATCGTCAAGGGCGACAAGTCCAAGGACGTGAAGCTGCTTCCGGGCGACGTGATCGTCTTTCCACCGGCCGGGCCCCGGATTGCGGTGAGCGGTGCAGTCAACACGCCGGCCGTCTATGAGCTGATCAGCAACGACACGCCGATCCGGGAAGTCCTGGCCTTGTCGGGCGGGCTGCCCATTCTCGCCTCGCCGCTCAAGGCACAACTCGAGCGCGTCGATCCGACGCGCGCGGCGGCCCGAACAGTGCTCGACTTCTCGCTGGATGAAAACGGCCTGGGGCAACGCTTGCGCGATGCAGACCTGCTGACTGTCTTTCCGATCAGCCCGCAATTCGCCAACGCCGTGACCTTGCGCGGCAATGTGGCTGCACCCTTGCGCTACCCCTTCAAGCCCGGGATGCGGGTTCGCGACCTCATCCCTGAGCGCGAGGCGCTGATCACACGCGACTATTTCGTGCGCAAGAACATGCTGGTCCAGTTCGAGGATTCCGGCCAGCAGGTCAGCGCTGAACGGGCTCGTCGCGATGTCCGGACCATGCTCGACGAGGTCAACTGGGAGTACGCGGTGATCGAGCGCCTGGATGAGGGGCAGCTGAAGACGCGGCTGATTCCCTTCAACCTTGGTGCCGTGGTGTTGCGCAACGATGAAAGTCAGAACCAGGAGCTGCGGGTTGGCGACGTCGTGACCATCTTCAGCAATCGCGATTTGCGCGTGCCGCAGGCCAGGCAGACCCGCCTGGTTCGTGTCGAGGGGGAGGTGACTTCACCCGGCATCTATGAAGTGGTGCCCGGTGAGACCCTGCCGCAGCTGATTGCGCGGGTGGGAGGGACGACACCGGAAGCGTATCTCTACGGCGTCGAGTTGCAGCGCGTGAGCGTGCGCGATCAGCAGGCGCAAAACCTGCAGTCCGTGGCACGACGACTGGAAGAGCAGATCACGGCAGGCATTGCCACGCGGCAGGCGAACCTGACCATTGTCGATGCATCGCAACTGGCGATGCAGCAGCAACGGATCCAGACCGAGGAGCGCCTTGCGCGCGAGCGCCTCGAGCGGATGCGCAAGATGCAGCCGAGTGGTCGCATTGCATTGGAGCTCAATCCCGAAGCGCCGGAGTTGCCGCCGCTTGCCCTCGAGGACGGGGATCGTGTGCTGGTGCCGCCGCGGCCATCATTTGTTGGTATCGCCGGCGCGGTCTACAACGAGAACGTGCTGGTCTGGCGGCCCCATCGTACCGTCGCCGACTACATGCAGTCCGCGGGCCCGACCGAGAGCGCCGACATCGACAACACCTTCGTGCTCCGCGCAGATGGCAGCGTGGCGACTCGCCCCGAAAGTGGCACGCTGTTTGGCATGAATCGGAGCACCTTGCACAAGACCGTGCTGGCACCCGGCGACACCATCGTCGTGCCCGAAAAGATCGATCGTGAAACGGTCTACACCGGTTTCATGCGCGGCTTGAAGGACTGGACGCAGGTGATCTACCAGCTTGGCCTGGGCGCAGCCGCGGTGAAGGTCCTGAGAAACTAGCCGTTGCGGGTTGGCTCGAGTCTTCAGCCCATCGTGATGTCGTGTGACGAGCGCGGCTGAGCGGAGGATTCGGCGGCCGACGTGTGCGCCTCGGTCGGTGCCGGAACCCCCGCATCAACCCCGCCCGTCACCGCATGCACCGCCGCCCGATAGACCTCCAGCACCTTGGTCTCATCGAAGTGGGCGCAGGCAAACAGACGGGCTGCCACGCTCATCTTCTTGTACTTGACCGCCCCGAGCGTTGCCATCTCGATCATGCGTTCGGCCAGGTGCTGAACATCACCGGGTCGCACCAGCAGGCCGGTCACCGAGTTCATCACCGCGTCGCGGCAGCCCGGCACATCCGAGGTGATCACCGGCCGCCCCATCGCGGCCGCCTCCAGCAGCGCTCGAGGCACGCCCTCGCGTTCGCGCGCTGGCAGCACGACGCAATCGGCCTGGGCATGCACGGGCACCATGTCGTTCACGCCGCCCTGGTAGGTGATCAGGCCTTCGTGTTCCCAGGCGGTCACTCGGGCCCGCGCATCGGCCGAGGTGTTCTCATCATCCAGGAACCCGACGATTGCGAATTCGACATCGCTCATGCAGCGATTGACGATGCGCGCAGCGTCGACGAAGGCCTCGACACCCGGATCGGACAAGGGCCGGGCGACCAGCAGAAAGCGAAAGGCACCGGGCAAGGGCTTGGGTCGGGGTGAGTAACGCTCCAGGTCGATCCCGGCGCCGCGCAGGGTGCAGGCGTGTTCAGGCACCACCAGATCGGCGTGCACATAGCCCAGGTGATCCGAGGCCCGTTCGAAGATCACCGTCGAGGCCGCCTTCAGCGCCTTGCGATTGAGCAGGCGGGCGATGTGCTCGCGCAGCCCCCGTTCGCTCGAATCCAGCGCCGGGCCCAGCACCGTGCAGATCGT
>JBILSK010000089.1:0-7301 GCA_044372165.1 Burkholderiaceae bacterium
TGGCCGCGAGCCGTCGGGGCTCCAGAATCGAGCTGGGGTGCCGTCGTCCGTGTCCTCGAAGTCCTCGTCGGCGTCGGATTCGTCGGCCGAATCGAAGACGCCGGCGTGGTGCACCAGAATGAGCCAGTGGCCGTTGCGACGCACGAACACGTTGGTGGCGATGACTTCGATCACTTCGCTGCCACCGCGGCCTTCGACGGCGATGCGTTCGATCAGGCTGTGCACGGCGACATCGGCCGTCCGGAAGGCGTGCACTTCGGAGGTCGCGATGCGAATGCCCCCGGTGCTGAAGATGTCGCGAAACGACGACCGGATGGCCTCGATGCCGATCAGCCTGGGCCCCCCGGGGTGATTGCAGATGGCGCCATCTTCATCGGCCCACAGGCCCATCATGAGGTCGAGGTCGCCCTTCGCCATGGCGGCGTAGAACGCCTGTTCCGCGGCTTCGGCGGTGGCACACACACGGGAGGACATCAAGAAAACACTCGGGCAGATCCTGCGAACCCGCCAGTGTATCGGGTTTAGCGGACATCCCGGGGGGTGAGCCTGAGCGCAGTGTGGAGCGACGCGCAGACCTGCTCGGGTCTCAGGTCTTCCATGCACTGGGCATGGCCGAAGCGGCACGTGCTGTCTTCGCAGGGACTGCAGGCCAGTCGCAGCCATTCGACTCGCGCCCGGGGCGAGCGCGGAAAGGCGATCCTGGGGTCGGTCGGCCCGAAGACGCCCGCCAGGGGCCGGCCAAAGGCGGCGGCCACATGCATCAGTTCGTTGTCCTGGGCGACCACCGCCTCGGCTTGAGCGACCAGGGCGACCTGATCGGACGCGCTCAGCTGCCCGCACAGGTTTCGCCCGGAGGCGCCGGCCATCGCCATCACCTCGGTGGCGAAATCACGCATCTTCGCCGAGCCGATGGCAACCGGCATGAGCAGCGGCCAGCGGTGATTCATCATCGCGATCATGCCGGCCCAATGCCGTACCGGCCAGCGCCGGTTGCGGTGGCCGCCGTCATCGACGCACAGCACCAGCAGGCCGGTGGAATCCGACAAATGGATCGTGCGTCGGACCTCGGCTTCACGGGCTGGACGGCGGACCAGCGCGGGGTCGGCGACGCCGCCCAGCATGGGTTGCGTGCCATCGAAGGCCAGGCTGATGAACCGTTCAGCCGATGCTGTTCCAGTGCGACGCAGTATCTTGTAGCCGGCATCGCGCAGTTCGGTGGTCAGACCCCAGCGGGCGACTTCGCGGGGGGCAATGCGGACCGGCACCCGCGCCAGCCAGGGCAGCAGCGCGGCCCGCAGACCGGCGTCCAGGACGAAGGCGCGGTCATACCCGATGCGGGCGATCTCGCGCGACAGGCGCAGCAGGGCGGTCAATCCTTTGCGCCCCGGACTGGAATCGCTTGTCCAGATCTGCTGGACTTCACTCACCGACTCATAGACGGCGGCCACTTCTGGCTGGACCACCACATCGATCTGCCCGTTGCGCTGCAGGCGTGCGAGTACGGCCAGCAGAGGCTGGGTCATGACCGCTTCGCTGAGCGTGGCAGGGGCAATGATCAAGGTGCGCATGGTTCGGTCGGCCGATCCGGTTGAGGCCAGACCGGATGGTCGTCTGCGCGGCGGCCCCGGGGCAGTGTTTAAGTCACGTACACCCCGCCAATTCGGGTGACCAAGTGCACGCACAAGAAAAAACCTGCTTTCCATGCAGCGGAAAGCAGGTCTTTTTTTGTGCTCCATCAAGGGCCCGTCAGGCGCGCCGCAAGGGCGGACCTGACGGGGCAGGCAGTGTCAGTGCCCTTTGATGCTGACGCCCGGTTTCAGTCGGTACTCGGTGCTGCAGTAGGGGCAGCGTGCATGCCCTTCGTGCGAGAGGTCGAGAAACACCCTGGGATGGGTATTCCAGGTGCTCATCTGACGGCTCGGGCAGAACGCCGGCAGATCGCCTGCGTCGAGTTCGATGATCGCCGCAGCGGAGGGGCTGCGGGGTCCGGCAGGATGCGTGTCGCTCATGGAACGGGACTCCAGCGTGCAGGGCTCAGACCGGGCTCAGCCAGGAATCGTAGGCCGGTGCCTTGCCCGCGACCACGTCGAAGAACAGCGACTGCAGGCGCTCGGTGACCGGGCCGCGCGAACCGTTGCCGATGATGCGGTCGTCGAGTTCGCGGATCGGGGTGATCTCGGCGGCGGTGCCGGTGAAGAAGGCCTCATCGGCGCAGTACATCTCGTCACGGGTGATGCGCTTCTCGATCACGCCATAGCCGAGGTCATGGGCCATCTTGAGCACCGAGTCGCGGGTGATCCCGTCAAGGCAGGACGCGAGGTCAGGGGTGTAGATCGTGTTGTTGCGCACGATGAAGACATTCTCGCCAGCGCCTTCCGACACATACCCGTCGGTGTCGAGCAGCAGCGCTTCGTCATAGCCGTTGGCCGTGACTTCCTGGTTGGCCAGGATCGAGTTGATGTAGTAGCCGCTCGCCTTGGCACGCACCAGCGAGACATTCACGTGGTGACGGCTGTACGACGAGGTCTTCACGCGGATGCCCTTGGCCAGGCCTTCCTCGCCCAGGTAGGCGCCCCACGGCCAGGCCGAGATCGATACGTGGATGCTGTTGCCACGTGCGGCCACACCGAGCTTTTCCGAGCCGACCCAGGCAATCGGGCGCAGGTAGCAGGACTCGAGCTTGTTGGCGCGGACCACTTCCTTCTGCGCTTCCAGGAAGGTCTCGTAGGAGACCGGCAGCTCCATCTGGAAGATCTTGGCCGAGTTGAAGAATCGGCGGGTGTGCTCGGCCAGGCGGAAGATCGCGGTGCCCTTGTCGGTCTTGTAGGCCCGAACGCCTTCGAAGACGGCCATGCCGTAATGCAGCGAGTGCGTCAGCACGTGGATCTTGGCGTCACGCCAGTCCACCAGCTTGCCATCCATCCAGATATAACCGTCGCGGTCGGCCATCGACATGCCAGTTCTCCTCGAAAACGCGTCAACCGAAACCGCCGATTCTATCCGCAAGCCTGTCCGGACGGGAAAGCGGTGGCGGCTTGTCTGCGCGGCGGGCGCTAGAATGACGCCAGGGAGACAACAATGACCATGAACAGCGACGCTGCAGCACGTAGCCCCCTGCGGTCCCAGGTGGGCCTGATCGCGTTGATGCAGGCATTGCTGCTCATCAACAACGTGACCCTGATTGCGGTCTCGGGCCTGGCTGGCGCCACACTGGCCACCGACCCCTTTTATGCCACCGCACCGGTCACCGGTTATGTGCTGGGCGCGGCAGTCTCCAGCATGATGGCGGCCCGGGTGATGCGCCTGCGCGGTCGACGCTATGGCTACTCCGTGGGCGCCCTGTTCGGCATCTTCGGCAGCCTGCTGGCCTGGTGGGCCCTGACGATCCACAGCTTGCCCCTGCTCACTGTCTCGACCTTCGTGCTGGGCGTCTACAACGCGTTTGGCTCCAGTTACCGGTTTGCGGCCGCCGACGCGGCGGATGCCTGGAACCCCGCCTTCAAGCCCAAGGCGATCTCGCTGGTTCTGGGGGCAGGCATCGTGGGTGGCATTGTCGGGCCGGCTTTGTCTCGCATCACCCGTGAATGGCTGCCTACCCTGTACGCCGGCTCCTATCTCGCCCTGGCGGCCATTGCGGTGGTGTCGCTGCTGATCGTGCAGTGGCTGCGTCTACCCGAATCGAAGGGCGTCGGTGTGCAGGGCGAGGCCCGGCCGCTGCGCGTGGTGCTGGCCCGACCTGAAGCCTGGGGCCCGGTATTGATCGCTGCCCTGGCCTACGGGGTGATGAACCTGGTGATGGTGGCCACGCCGCTGGCCATGAATGTCTGTCAACACCCGTATTCGGCGGCAGCCAGCGTGATTTCCTGGCACGTGGTGGGCATGTTCGCGCCGGGCCTGGTGACCGGATCGCTGGTGGGCCGCTTCGGTGCGGTACGGGTGATCGTGGCCGGCTGCCTGCTGATGTTCCTGTGCGCGGGCATTGCCTTGTCGGGCGTGGCGATCTGGCAGTTCACCTCGGCGCTCATTTTGCTCGGGGTGGGCTGGAACTTCATGTTCACCGGTGCCACCACGATGCTGACCGCTGCCTATCGGCCGGCCGAGAAGAACGCGGTGCAGGGATTCAACGATGCCGTGGTGTTCGCGGTGATGGTGACCTCCTCGCTGTCCTCCGGCGCGCTGCTGCACGTCCAGGGCTGGTACACCATCAACATGATGTCGATCCCCGCAATCGGCGTGGCCCTGGCGGTGGCCCTGTGGATGGGGTACTCGATGCGCCGCCAGCAGGCTGTGCCGACACGGGCCTGACGACTTGCGTGCACTGAGGTCTCGGGCGGCCCGCAGTGGGTGGCACCGATGAAGGCAGGGGTGCCCATCGAAGCGGGCCTTCGATCCCCCGCCTGGTGGGCGGCCGCGCGCGAGGGTGCCAGCCTGATGGGCGGTGCGGCGCTGGGCAGTTTTGCCTGGGGTGTCGCCACCGGCCTGGCCCTGGTCAAGGTCGGACTGAGCCCCTGGCAGGCCCTGGGCATGATCGTCCTGGTGTTCTCCGGCACGGCCCAGTTGGCCGCGCTGCCCTTGATTGCACAGGGCGCCGCCTTGCCAGCGATCTGGCTCACGGCCACCCTGGCCAACCTGCGCTTCGTCGTCTATAGCGCCTTGCTGGCCGGCGAGTTTCGGCACCGCTCCCTGGCCGTGCGACTGCTGATGGGCTGGCTCACCACCGATTCCGGACTCGCCGCGTACCTGGCTGACCGGGCGCGTGGACGACGCACGGACTCGGGCCTTCACAGCGAGCCGAGCGAGGCCGAACGCGCAGCCCGCTTCATTGGCGTCAATACCTGGATCTACCTGTGCTGGACCAGCGGGTCGGTGCTGGGTGTGCTGTTGGCGGGCTTCATTCCCGACTCGCCGCGCGTGGCCTTTGTCGGTGTGCTGGCAGTCGTGGCGCTGCTGGGGCCGATGATCACGACCCGCACCGCGCTGGCCGTGGCCATCGTGGCCGGTGGCGTGGCGGCGGTGGGTGCATCGTGGCCGGCTCGTCTGGGCGTGTTTGCCGCCACCGCGGCTGGCATTGCAGTGGCCATGGCGTTCAGCCGGGAGCGGGCGACATGATCCTGTCGGCGCCCCTGGTCTGGGCGAGCATCGCGGGCCTGGCTCTGGTGGTGTTTGCCACGCGCATCGTCTTTCTGGTCTTGCCCGCCCGCTTTCACCCGCGCGGCATGGTCGAGCGTGCCCTGCGAATGGCGCCTCTGGCCGCCCTCGCCGCATTGGCCCTGCCGCCCACGGCTGGTGCGCTCCTGGTCGAGGGCGCCACGGTGGCTTCGGTGTGGCAGGACGGCCGCCTGCCCGCGGCCCTGACGGCCCTGATCGTGGCCCGCCTGGCGCGCAATCCCTTCTTCGGCCTGCTGGCAGGCGTGGCGATGCTCTGGTTCAGTGGGCTGAGCGCATGACGCCCACCGACCCGCACGACACCGCCTTTGCGCGCCGATCGCCTCATGCCACACCGCGCCCCGAGTCGCTGTGGCAGCTGTTCACGGTGTTCTGCCTGCTTGCGCTGCGCGGTTTCGGTGGCGTGCTGCCCTGGGCCCAGCGGGCCCTGGTCGAGGAACAGCGCTGGCTGACTCGCGAGCAGTTCCTGGAGACGCTCGCGTTTGGGCAACTGTTCCCGGGGCCGAACGTGTGCAACGTCGCGATCATGGTCGGCGACCGCTGGTTCGGCTGGCGCGGTTCCGTGGTGGCGCTGGCAGGCATGCTCGCCGCGCCCATGGTGCTGGTGCTGAGCCTCGGTGTGCTCTACACGCAGGTGGCCGATGAGCCGGTGGTACGGCGCGCCTTGGCCGGCATGGGGGCGGTGGCAGGCGGCATGATCCTGGCCACCGGCTTCAAGCTGGCCCTGACCCAGCGGGCACGCTGGCGCTGGTTGGCCTTCGGCGTGGCGTCCTTCATCGGCGTGGGCCTGCTCAAGCTCAAGATGCTGGTCGTGCTGTTGGCCCTGGCACCGCTGGCGGTGGGCATCGCGGTCTGGGTGCTGCGGCGCGATCGCGCGACGCCACGCAGCGGGCCGAAAGACAGGGGCGACTCGGGAGCCTCGCCCCCATGAGCTCGGCCGATCTCCTCGATCTGTTCCTGCGCTTTGCGTCGCTGTCGATGCTGGCCATTGGCGGCGCGATCGGCATGGCGCCCGAGATGCGCCGCTTCATGGTCGATGAGCACGCCTGGATCAGCGGCATGCAGTTCACCGATTCCATCGTCATCGCCCAGGCGGCGCCCGGCCCGAACATCCTGTTCGTGACGCTGCTGGGCTGGCAGGCTGCAGGGGCTGCGGGTGCCGCGGCCACCACGCTGGGCATGCTGCTGCCCTCCAGCATCGCTACCTGGTGGGGCTGGCGGCTCAAGCGGTCGCGCGAGGATTCCCTCGCAGTCGCGGCGATCCGCATGGGCTTGTCGCCGATCGCCATCGGCCTGACCGCATCGGCGGGCTGGGTGGTGGCAACCGGCGCCAACGAGGGTGATGGGCGTCTGTGGATCCTCACCGCACTGAGCTTCGTGATCGTGGTGCGCACCCGGCTCAACATGCTCTGGCTGATCGGAGCGGGGGCGTTGGCGGGTGCCCTGGGCATCGTCGGCTGAGGTCTCCTCGCTCAAGCCGTTCGGCGTCGGACCGAGCAGTGGCATCATTCAAGTTTCCTTCGACTGCGTTCGCGTCGTGAGCGCATTCGAGCATCAGTGACATTGGCGGCCCCGGGCAGGGCCGCATCAGGAGCCATCATGAAAACGGTTTACGTCGACGGCCAGGAAGGCACCACCGGCTTGCAGATCCGTGAGCGCCTGCAGGCCCACAGTGGCGTGACAGTGCTCGAGATCGAAGCCGAGCGCCGCAAGGACCTGGAGCGTCGGCGCGAGCTGATCAATCAGGCAGACGTGGTTTTCCTGTGCCTGCCCGATGCCGCCTCGCGTGAATCGGTGGCGCTGATTGCACCGGGTAACACGCGTACCTGCGTCATCGATGCCAGCACGGCGCACCGCATCGCCGAAGGCTGGACCTACGGCCTGCCCGAGCTGCGCGCCGGCCAGCGCGAGGCGATCCGCGCCTCGCGGCGAGTGGCCGTGACCGGCTGCCATGCGTCGGGCTTCATTCTGGCGGTCGCACCGCTGGTTGCCGCCGGCCTGCTGCCGTCTGATTACCCGGTGAGCTGTCACTCGCTGACCGGCTACTCGGGGGGCGGCAAGTCCATGATTGCCGACTACGACGCTGCGCGCGACGCCCGTGCGCTCGATGCCGCCCGCCTGTACGGCCTGAACAT
>JBILSK010000090.1:0-7263 GCA_044372165.1 Burkholderiaceae bacterium
GTCTTCGGCCTCGGGGCGACTCATTCCCGCCAGAGTCCCGGTCACGACGATTGTCCGTCCGGCGAGCCGACCCGGTGCACCGACAGCCGACGATTGGCGGTCATTGCCAGCCTCGCTGGCACTCGCAGCGGCCGGCGCGAGCGGCACGGGCACGACACCCGCTCGCAGCAAACCGGCGATCACTTCGCGGTTGTGGGACTCGGCCACGAAGCTGGCAACCGAGCGCATGATCTCGGGTCCGACCCCCTCCAGGGGCACGCGTGCCAGGGGCTCGCCGCGCTGGCGCGCCCGGGTGTTGACCTTCTGGATGACCGCCTTGGTCTCGATCAACTGAGCCCAGTCGACGGCCAGCACCGCCTCGAGGGTGCCGAATTCGGTGGCCAGCACCCGAGCCACTTCCTCACCGACATGTCGGATGCCCAGGGCAAAGAGAAAGCGTGCCAGCGGCACCGTGCGCGAGCGCTCGATGGCGGCAACCAGATTGCTCGCCGACTTCTCGCCCAAGCGCTCCAGGCTGGCCAGGGTCGTCGCCTCCAGGCGATACAGGTCTGCCGGCGTCTGGACCTGGTCGTGGGCGACCAGCTGCTCGACGATCCGGTCACCCAGCCCGTCGATATCCATGGCCCGACGCTGGGCGAAATGCAGCACGGCCTGCGTGCGCTGGGCTCGGCAATACAGTCCGCCGACGCAACGCCAGGCCGCTTCACCCTCTTCGCGCACCGCGGCCGAGCCGCAGACCGGGCACTGGCGGGGCATCTCGAAGCGTCGGGCATCCGCGGGGCGCCGTTCGGGCACCGAGCGCACGACCTCCGGGATCACGTCGCCCGCCCGGCGCACGATGACCGCGTCGCCGATCATCAGGTCCTTGCGCTCGAGTTCGTCCTGGTTGTGCAGCGTCGCATTGGTGACCGTGACACCGCCCACGAACACCGGTCGCAGGCGTGCCACCGGCGTCAGCACCCCGGTGCGGCCGACCTGGATGTCGATGCCCAGCAGCTCGGTGACCGCTTCTTCTGCAGGAAACTTGTGCGCCAGGGCGAACCGGGGGGCTCGTGCGACATGGCCGATGCGCTCATGCCAGGCGCGTTGATCGACCTTGTAGACCACGCCGTCGATGTCGTAAGGCAGCGCTGACCGCTGCGTGGCGACGTCGCGATAAAAGCCGAGCAGCTCATCGACCGTACGGGCCACCGATCGCACCGGCCCGACTGGAAAGCCGAGGGTCGCCAGCCAATCGAGCAGACCGGCGTGGGAGTCGGGCACCGTGATGCCAGGGCCGACCTCGCCCAAGCCGTAGGCAAAGAAGCGCAGGCGCCGCTGGGCGGTCAGACCGGGGTCGAGCTGGCGCAGCCCGCCCGCTGCAGCGTTGCGCGGGTTGACGAAGGGCTTGTCGCCACGCGCCAGGGCGTCGGCGTTGAGGCGCTCGAAATCGCGCCGGAACATGAGAACCTCGCCGCGAACCTCCAGGCTGCCAGGCAGCGGGGTGGCCAGGCGCAGCGGGATGGCTCTGAGGGTGCGCAGGTTGGCGGTCACGTCCTCACCCACCGCACCATCGCCCCGCGTGGCGCCCTGCACGAACTGGCCCTGCTCGTAGCGCAGGTTGACTGCCAGACCGTCGAACTTCAGTTCGGCGCAGTAGCGCAACTGGTCAGCGGACAGCGACGCGGCCTCCACGGCCTCGCGCACCCGGCGATCGAAGCCGCGCACCTCGTCGTCGGTGAAAGCATTCTGCAGCGACAGCATCGGGAGCGCATGGCGCACCTGACCGAACGCGTCGGCGGCCTGCCCACCCACCCGCATCGTGGGTGAGTCGGGCGAGGCGAACTCGGGATGGCTGGCCTCGAGCTGCGCGAGCTCGGCGTACAGGCGGTCGTACTCGGCGTCGGGAACCGTCGGCGAATCGAGAACGTAGTACGCGTGATTGTGCCGCTCGAGTTCCTGACGCAGACCCTCGATGCGCTCGCGCACCTGCGCGGGCGTGCTCATCTGCTCAGTTGAAGACCCGCAGCGCGGCCGGCGACCCTGCGCCCAGGCCGGCTGCATCGAGCGACTCGTAGTGGACGGCGAGCTGTCGCGCCACCGCCGCCACCTGGGTTTCGCTGAGCGGCTTCATCGCGTCATCGACCATCTGCCCCCCCGTGGCCGCAGCACAGCGGCGGGCGCAGTCGACCATGGCCTGCCAGGGATCGGCATCCTTGAGTGCGCGCGGGACATCGAGCAGCAGCGTGATCTGGCGATCGCTGCTGCCCGGACTCAGGGTGAACAGCACATTGCCGCCATCGCCCAGTCTGGCAAAGCGATTGTTGCCGCGCGGGCTCAGGCCCAGCGACTCGGCCAGCACGGCGAGTTCGGCCGGCGGCAAGGCTGAGGGCGTCTGGATGTTGATGCCGACCGCGGAATCGAGCTGGGCGCAGAAGTCGTCGACCTGACGGGCATGTTCGAGGACCGGGTCCATGTCCGGCATCCGGGTCTCGGATGCGCCCAGGGTCTGGGCCAGCGCGCCGACGCCGTCGGCGAATTCGTCGAACTCCATCGCATTGAGCGGCCCCTGGCGGTTGGACAGCAACAGACCCACGCGCAGTCTCTGGACCGGGCGATCTTCGGCGTGCAGGCCTTCCCAGGCGCCGGAACCGGTGTCGGCCTCGATCACCACCGGCTTGGTCCCGGCGCGTCGAAACGCGCTGCCTGCCTGCAGGATGCGATCGGGGGCAATCGGTGCCGCCAGCTTGACCTCGACAATGCAATCGATGCGAGGGTCGAGGACGGCCGAGGGAATGGAGGCAAGCACGGGCGGACGGGTCGGCGCGAGTTCAGGCTCGATCCGATCGCTGCCGGAGACCGCTGGCGCGACGACGTCTTCGCTGGTGCGGGCCTCGCCCGCGCTCGCGCCGGCGGCGTCGCGCTCGAGCGCCGCGCGGGCCATGGCCTCGGGGAGCGCCCCCAGGGTCGGCTCGACCCGCTCTTCAGCGCTTGCCGAGGCGGCCACGACATCATCGGCCGCGGGCACCGCCGATCGGGGCGCCGCTGCGCTGCGACCGGCCTGCCCCGCCTTGCCCACCGGCTCGATGCGCGTGCCGCCGCTCTTGGCCAGGTCGGCCGCCGGGGCTTCGGCCGCCTTGCGGCGCATCGCGTCCCGGATGCGACGCTGACGGCCTTGCAAGGCATTGAAGGCGAGCACGACGACCAGGGCCACGACGATCAGGGCGATCAGGCTGGTCCACAGGGAGCTGGTTTCACCCAGCAGGGATTTCAGGGCGTTCATGCTGCCTCCGCAAAGCGGGACGCGGCGTCGATGTCGACCGCCACGATCCTCGATACGCCGCGTTCCTGCATCGTCACACCGATGAGCTGGTGGGCGAGTTCCATCGCGACCTTGTTGTGAGTGATGAAAAGAAACTGGGTCTGATCGGACATGCGCCGCACCATGGCGCAATACCGATCGGTGTTGGCATCGTCCAGCGGTGCATCGACTTCATCGAGCAGGCAGAACGGCGCCGGGTTGAGCTGAAAGAGCGAGAACACCAGCGCAATGGCGGTCAGCGCCTTCTCACCCCCCGAGAGCAGCGTCACGGACGCATTGCGCTTGCCAGGGGGTTGCGCCATCACGGTCACGCCGGAGTCGAGGATCTCGTCGCCGGTGAGCACCAGTCGCGCCTCGCCACCGCCGAACAGTTCAGGAAACAGGGTGCCGAAGTGCCGATTGACGGTGTCGAAGGTGTCCTGCAGCAGCGTCCGGGTCTCCCGGTCGATCCGACGAATCGCGTCTTCGAGCGTCTCGATCGCCTCGTTCAGGTCGTCTGATTGGGCCCGCAGAAAATCCAGGCGCTCGCGCGAAGCGGTGAGTTCGTCCAGCGCCGCAAGATTGACCGCACCCAGCCCGGCAATCGCGTTGGCCAGGCGAGTCACCTCAGCTTGCAGCCAGCCCGGCTTGGGCGGCTGCGGCCAGGCGGCCCGCAAGGCCTCGATGTCGACCTGCGCCTGCAGGAGCTGCTCGGCAAACTGCTCGGCACCGAGCCGCGCAGCCTGCTCCTTGAGCTGCAGCTCGATGAGACGGTCTCGCATGGGTTGCTGCGAGCGTTCGTGTCCCAGCCGCGCCTCATCGAGCTCGCGCATCGAGTTGCCAAGCGCATCGAGGCGGGCGCGTGCCTCGGCCAGACGCTGCTCGGCCGCCACGCGCGCCTCGAGGGCCTGCTGCAGGCCGGCCCGGGCCGCTTCGTCGGACAGCTGATCGAGGCGGGCCTGCACACCCTGAGCCTCGACCTCAGCCTGGGCGATCAGCTCGCGAGCCTGGCTGGCCTGCTCGCCCAGCGACTGCCGGCGCGCCTCGATCGCGCGCACCGCGAACGCGGCCTCGCGTTCGTCGCGCTCCAGGTCGCGCTGGCTCTGGCGAGCCCGGTTGAGTGCCGCCTCGGCATCCTCCCAGGCCTGCCGACAGACCTCGACCGCCTCCTGATGATCGGCCAGCTGCAGATCGAGTGACTCGAACCGGGCGGCTTCCTCGGCAATGGCTGCCTCGCGCTGACCCTGCTGGGCGCGGATATCGGCCAGATCGGTTTCCAGGCGGGATCGGTCGGCGCTGGCCTGCTGAACCTTCTGGGCGCAGCGCTCGACGTCCAGCCGCACGCTGGCCGCTTGCCGCACCGCCTGCGAGTGGGTGTCGCGATCAGTGCCCAGCTGGGTGCGTGCCTGCGCTGCGGCCGCTTCCGAGCGTGCCGCAGTGGCCCGCGCGTCGTCGGCCAGCAGTTCCAGGGCACGGTGTTCACGCTCGAGATTCTCGAGTTCCTGCTGGCGGGCCAGCACGCCATCCTGCTCGCTGTCGAGCGCATGCAGCTGCACGCCGAATCGGCCGATCGCATGCCCGGCCGCCAGCACGAACTGGCCTCCCATCGGCAGTCGAGCACGATCTGCCAGGGCGTGTTGCGCGGATTCGGCGCAGAAGCTGTCGTGCAGCCACTCCTCCAGCAGGGCCCGCAGCCCCGGATCGGTGACATGCACCTGACGCACCAGCGGCACCATGCCCTCGGGCACCGGAGCGGGCGATGCGCTCACGGCACCGGCGGCATAAAAGCCCACTTTGGCTGGGGGCTGCTCGCTCAGCAGGCCGGACATCGATTCGAGTCGGCCCAGCTCCAGCGCCTGCACGCGTTCCCTGAGGACTGCCTCGATCGCGGTTTCCCAGCCCGGCTCGATTCGCACGCGCTGCCAGAGCCGCTTGAGCTGATCGAGACCATGACGGGCGAGCCAGGGTTCGGTCTTGTTCTGGCTGCGCAGACGCTCCTGAATCTGGCGCAAAGCCGTGATGCGAGCATCCACCTGAGCCAGCCGTCCCAGTGCCTCACGCAGGCCGTCCTGGGCCGGGCCGCGCGCGCCATCAAGCTCGGTCCAGCGCGACTCGCTCTGCGCGAGTCGTTCGGCTGCGCCTTCCTCGATGGCCTCGGACTCGGTCAGTCGCTCACGCAGCGCCGCCAGTTCGTCGATGGGTGCAGCCTGCAACTGCCCGAGCATCCCGTCGATCCGGGCCTCGCGCTGACCCAGCTCGCGCAGCGCGTCTTCCATGCCGCGCTGCCGGGTGGCGACGACCTGGATCTGCTGCGAGGTACCAGCCGCCTGCGTGCGGGCGCGCTCGAGTGCCTCGCGGCCGTCCTGCACCGCTGCTTCAAGAGGCGGCAGCGACACCGCCGATTCCTCGAGTCCAGCCGCCAGGCGCTCATGCCGTTCCTGGCCGATCTCGAGTTCCTCCTCGCTGCGTGCCAGGGCGTCGGTCGCCTGGGCTTCACGCTCGCGGGCAGCGTCGGCCTGGGCGCGCAGAGCACTCAGGCGATCGCGCAGTTGCCCCTGGGAGTCGGAGACAAAGCGGATCTCGCTTTCCAGGCGTGAGACCTCGCCCGAGGCACCGTAGTACTCGCCCTGCAGGCGATGCACCTCGTCCCCCGCCCCGTAGTGCGCGGCCCTGACCTGTTCGAGTTCGGCCTCGACGCCACGTTGCGCGGCGCGGGCGGCGTCGATGTCGGTCTCGAGACGCCGCACCTGTTCGGCGATGCGGGTCTGCTCGGCCTCGGCCTCGTCGCGGCGAACCAGCCACAGCAGGTGCTGGCGGCTTTCGCGGTCGGCTTCCAGCGTGCGGAACTCGCGCGCGACTTCGGCCTGCCGTTCGAGCTTGTCGATCTGCCCCTGCAATTCGCGCAGGATGTCCTCAACGCGCAGCAGGTTCTCACGGGTGTCCGACAGGCGATGCTCGGTCTCGCGGCGCCGTTCCTTGTATTTGGTGACCCCGGCTGCTTCCTCGAGGAAGACCCGCAGCTCTTCTGGACGGGCCTCGATGATGCGGGCCACCGTCCCTTGCCCGATCATGGCGTAGGCCCGCGGGCCCAGGCCGGTGCCGAGGAACATGTCGTGCACGTCCTTGCGCCGCACCACCTGGTTGTTGATCAGGTAGGTGGACTGCCCGTCACGGGTCAGCACCCGCTTGACGGAGATCTCGGCGTAGCCAGCCCAGGACCCGGTCAGTCGGGTCTCGGCATTGTCGAACACCAGTTCCACGCTGGCCCGGCCTGCCGGCTTGCGCTCGGACGCTCCGTTGAAGATGACGTCCTGCATGGAGTCGCCGCGCAACTCCGAGGCCTTGGATTCGCCCAACACCCAGCGCACGGCGTCCATGATGTTGGACTTGCCGCAACCGTTGGGACCGACGACGCCGACCAGCTGGCTGGGTACCTCGAAAGAGGTTGGGTCGACGAAGGACTTGAACCCGGCGAGCTTGATGAGTTTGAGACGCACAGGAGCGCTGGACACCCCCCGGATCAGCCCGGGACCAATGAAGGAAAGCTGGACATCGAGACCGGGTGAATGCACCCGGCGCCCCGCACGAGGATGGCCGATTGGGCGGCCACGCTTATAATCTTAACCCAGCGGTGATCGTGCAACGGGTCGCCCCACGGCCGCCTCGCCGCGGCCACCGGGCCTCGCATGTCTTCGCAGAGCTTGTCACCGTCGGTCTGCCTCGTGCGGCGCGCCCCCCTTCCGGGATGACCGCCCATCGATCCTCGTGCCGCGGTGTCCCGTTTCAACCCGTGGTTCGGCGGCCTTTCCTGCGGCGCCGGGCCGATTCACGGAGACACGCCGGATGCCCAGCGCCCCGTCGAGCACACTCGAGACCTTCCCCAATCCCGCCCCCGATCGCGACTATGTCGTCCACATCGAAGCGCCGGAGTTCACCTGCCTGTGCCCGCTGACCGGCCAGCCCGACTTTGCCACGCTGGTCCT
>JBILSK010000091.1:0-7210 GCA_044372165.1 Burkholderiaceae bacterium
TCAGATCGACCTTACCGTGGCGATCGACGGCGTGACCCACGTGCTTCACGGTGAGGGCAATGGCCCGATCGACGCAGCGGTCCAGGCACTGGGCCTGCCGATCCGGGTCGACACCTACGAAGAGCGCTCGATCGATTCCGGCTCGGATGCCCGTGCGGTGGCCTTCATCGAAGCCACCGGTCAGGGCATGGTCGGCTCGAAGTTCGGCGTGGGCATCGACCGAAGCATCGTCGTGGCCTCCCTGCGTGCATTGATCTGCGCTGCCAACCGCCTGGGTCTGGCCGACCACTTCGCGGCGGGCGGCGCCCAGCGTCGGGCAGCCTGAGCATCGCACGCTCCCCCGAAGGCCCGATTCACCGGGCCCTCGCGCGCTTCACGAAGCCCCGTGCCGGCCGCGTGCCGCCACGGGGTTTTCCATCACCGGCTTGCTAGAATGGCCGATTGCCCCGGCGCCGCCTCATGCCCATCAAGCTCTACCTTCGCACCTTCGGTTGTCAGATGAACGAGTACGACTCGGCCAAGATGGTCGACGTGCTGGCGCAGACCCAACCCGATGGCATCGAGACCACGGACGATCCCGCGCTGGCCGACATCGTGCTCTTCAACACCTGCTCGGTGCGGGAAAAGGCGCAGGAAAAGGTCTTCTCGGATCTCGGTCGCCTGCGCGAACTCAAGCGGACCCGCCCACACATGGTCATCGGCGTGGGCGGCTGCGTGGCCAGCCAGGAAGGCGACAACATTGTCAGCCGCGCACCCTACGTCGATGTGGTGTTCGGTCCGCAGACCCTGCACCGCCTGCCGGAGCTGATCCGCGCGCGCCGTGAAAGCGGCCGTCCTCAGGTCGACATCCGCTTTCCCTCCATCGAGAAGTTCGACCACCTGCCCCCGGCGCGGGTCGAAGGTGCGAGCGCGTTTGTCTCCATCATGGAAGGCTGCAGCAAGTACTGCAGCTTTTGCGTCGTCCCCTATACCCGCGGCGAAGAGGTCTCGCGCCCCTTCGAGGACGTGCTGACCGAAGTCGCCGAACTCGCCCAGCAAGGCGTGCTCGAGGTGACCTTGCTCGGCCAGAACGTGAATGCCTACCGTGGCAAGCTCGCCCCGGACAGCGCCGAGGACGAGGTGGCTGATTTCGCCATGCTCCTTGACCACGTCTGCGAGATGCCCGGCATAGAGCGCGTGCGCTACACGACCTCGCACCCGCGTGAATTCAGCCCGCGCCTCATCGAGGCGCATGCCCGGCTGCCCAAGCTCGCCGGGCACGTCCACCTGCCGGTGCAGGCCGGTTCAGACCGCATCCTGGCCGCAATGAAACGCGGCTACACCGCGCTGGAGTTCAAGTCGATCGTGCGCCGGCTTCGCGCAGCACGACCCGACATCTGCATCAGCTCCGACTTCATCGTCGGCTTTCCGGGCGAGACCGAGCAGGACTTCGACAAGACGATGGCGCTGATCAGCGATGTCGGCTTCGATCAATCCTTCTCGTTCATCTACAGCCCGCGCCCCGGCACACCGGCCGCCGACCTGCCCGACGACACGCCCGCCTCGGTCAAGCTGGAACGCCTGCAACGCTTGCAGGCCACCATCGATGCCCGGGCGCGCGAGATCTCTGCAGCCATGGTGGGCAGCATTCAGCGGGTGCTGGTCGAAGGCGTCTCGCGCAAGTCGACCGACGAACTGGCTGCGCGCACCGACAACAACCGGGTGGTCAATTTCCCGGGCGACTCGCGCCTGATCGGTCGGATGATCGATGTGCGCATCACCTCGGCCCTGCCGCATTCGCTGCGCGGCGAAGTGCCCACCCTCGGCTGAAGACGGGTCGCCCTGCATGAAGTCCCACACAGCAAGCTTTCAACCTGCCGAGCCCGACAACCGCCGCTTGTCCAATCTGTGCGGCGCGCTCGACGGCAACCTGCGACAGATCGAGGAAGCCTTCGACGTGCGCATCGTTCGTCGGGCTGACACCTTCTCGGTCGAGGGGCCGGGCTCGCAGGCAAAGCAGGCAGTGCGGGCGCTGGAGTTCTTCTACGAACGGGCCGCAGCCCCCTTGTCGATCGACGCCCTTCAACTGGGCCTGGTCGAATTGCGCCAGATGCGCCCTCAGGCCCAACCGACCCGCGAACCTCTCGCCCGCCTGGAACCTGAGCTGCCTGCGCAGCCGGCCGGCCCGGACGACGCGCCGGTGCTGCATACGCGGCGCACCGACCTTCAGGGCCGCACGCCCCGGCAGCGCGAGTATCTGCGCAACATCCTCTCGCACGACATCACCTTCGGCATCGGCCCGGCGGGCACTGGCAAGACCTATCTGGCGGTGGCCTGTGCGGTCGACGCGCTGGAGCGCGACGCGATTCGCAAGATCGTGCTGACTCGGCCCGCGGTCGAAGCCGGTGAACGGCTGGGCTTTCTGCCCGGCGATCTCGCGCAGAAGGTCGACCCGTATCTGCGCCCGCTCTACGACGCCCTCTATGACCTGATGGGCTTCGATCGCGTGGCCAAGATGTTCGAACGCCAGTCGATCGAGATCGCACCGCTTGCCTACATGCGCGGTCGCACCCTGAACAATGCCTTCATCATCCTGGACGAGGCCCAGAACACCACGCCCGAGCAGATGAAGATGTTCCTCACCCGGATCGGCTTCGGTTCGCGAGCCGTCGTCACCGGCGACATGACCCAGATGGATTTGCCCCGCCATCAGGCCTCGGGTCTGCTCGAGGCGCGTCGGGTGCTGAAGGACATTCGCGGCATTGCGTTCACCGAGTTCGACAGCACGGACGTGGTGCGCCATCCGCTGGTCGCACGAATCGTCGACGCCTATGAACGCCATGCGCCGTCCGAGCCGCGCTGACACCGAGCCGGCAGCGCGGGCCAGCCGCTCATCTACCGTGAAGCCAGGCGCCCAGCGACCGCACCGCTTGTCGCTGGCGATCCAGTTCGGTGCGCGCAGCGGGGAGAGCCCGGTCGATCGGTCCCAGTTGCGACGCTGGGCCGCCGCCGCACTGGGGCAAGATGCCGCCTTGACCCTGCGCTTCGTGGGCTCGGCAGAAGGACGCACCCTGAACCACGAGTTTCGGGGCCGCGACTACGCCACCAACGTACTGACCTTCGAGTACCCGATGATGGGCGAGGGCCCCCTCGAAGCGGACATCGTCATCTGCCTGCCGGTGCTTGCCAAGGAAGCTCGTGCCCAGGGCAAATCCTTGCGAGATCATCTGGCGCATCTGGTGGTGCACGGCACGCTGCACGCGCAGGGCATGGACCATGAGAACGACGCTGACGCCCAGGCCATGGAATCGCGCGAGGTCGAGATCCTGCGACGCTTTCGGATCGCCGACCCCTACCGCTGAACGGCGCGTCGGTCGGTCGGCCTCGACCGCCCCGGTGCGGCAATGTTGTGCCAGGCGGACTTCCGGTATCCTCGCCGCGTCCTGACTTCCCGTCCCACCCCATGGCCGAACCTTCTTCGAACAGGCCGAAATCGTCACTGTTCGAACGCATGTCCTCAATGCTGCTGCGCGCACCCGAGGACCGCGAGCAACTCCTTGCGATGCTGCGCCAGTCGCAGGACAAAGGGCTTCTCGATGCCGAGGCGGTATCGATGATCGAGGGAGTGCTGCAAGTCTCCGAGCTGTCCGCGCGCGACATCATGGTGCCGCGCTCCCGGATGGACGTGATCGACATCTCGCTGTCACCCAGTGAATTCGTGCCGTTCGCGATCCGTACCGGTCACTCACGATTCCCCGTGGTCGATGGCGAGCGCGACAACGTCGTGGGCATCCTGCACGCCAAGGATCTGCTGCGCCTGTACGCGGGCAACGGCGCAAGCGCGCGCGAACTGCTGCGACCCGCTGTCTTCATCCCGGACTCCAAGCGGCTGAACGTGCTGCTGCGGGACTTTCGCCTGAATCGAAACCACCTCGCCCTGGTCGTCGATGAATACGGTGGGGTGTCGGGGCTGGTCACGATCGAGGATGTGCTGGAGCAGATCGTCGGGAACATCGAAGATGAATTCGATGACATCGGCTCGCCCGAGGACATCGTCGCGGTCGCCTCGGGTCGATTCGGTCCGCGATATCGCGTCCAGGCGCAGACCGACATCTCGCGTCTGAACGAGGTGCTGGGCACCCGCTTCGGCGACACGGAACACGACACGGTGGGCGGCATGGTGACCGGGCTGTTCGGTCGGGTGCCCCGCGCCGGAGAGCGGATCGAATCGCAGGGCGTGGCCTTCGAGGTGGTGCGCACCGATACCCGCACCCTTCAGACCGTCATGGTGGAGCAGCTCAGCCCTGCCGCTGACCCGCCTCACCATGCCTGACCAGTGTCCGTCGGGAGGGCAGCCATGACATCCCCCCGATACGCGCGCGCCGTTCACCCGCCCACCCGCGGACCCACCGACTGGCTCGGCTGGATGGGCGCCGTGCTTGCTGGCGGCCTGCACGCCGCCAGTCACGCACCCGTGGCGCACTGGGCAGTGTCGCTGGCAAGCCTGACGATGCTCTGTGCGCTGATGGCACGGCGCGCACGCCGAGGACAAGGCTCGCCCGGCAAGCAGGCTGCCTTGACCGGCGCCTTTTCACTGGCGAGCTTCTCGGCGGGACTGTCCTGGCTGTACATCAGCATGCATGACGTGGGCGGGATGCCCGCCCCCATGGCCGCTCTGGCTGTCGTGCTGCTATCGGCCTACCTGAGCCTGTATCCGGCGGCAGCCGCCTGGGCGGCCTGGCGGGTAGCGGGCACACGCGGACCAATTCCCCTGGCGGTCGCGCTGGGCGCAGCGTGGACGCTGGCCGAACTCGCCAAGGGATGGGTCTTCACCGGCTTTCCCTGGTTGTCGGTCGGCTATGCGCAGATCGACGGCCCCCTGGCGGGACTGGCACCTCTGGCCGGCGTTCACGCCATCAGCGGCGCAAGCCTGACCGTCGCTGCGCTGATGGCCTGGGCCGTCGGCGCGCCGTCATTGAGCGAGCACCCGACGCGGACCCGGCTGCAGGCGCTCGGTCTGGCAGCACTGCTTCTCCTTGCGCCGCTGGCGAGCAGCCCACAGCAGTGGACCCAGCCCAACGGGCCGCCCCTTTCGGTGAGGCTGATCCAGGGCAATGTGCCGCAGGTTCTGAAATTCCAGCCCGAGCGCACCCTGCAGGCCATGCTCGATTACCTGGCCCAGGTCGAAAGCTCCCCTGCTGCCTTCACCCTGTTGCCGGAAACCGCCTGGACCCGGCCCTGGAGCCAGACGCCACCGCAGATCCAGAACCGCCTGCTCGCCCATGTCGACGCAGGGCATGCCGTGGCGATCGGCATGCCGCTGATCCGGGCTGTCCGCGACTCGCACGAATTCCAGCCGACCAACAGCGTGGTGCTGTTTGCGCCCCTGCCGCCCGGCACGCCCCGGACCGCCGAGCCGCCGGTCTACGACAAGCGTCATCTGGTGCCCTTCGGAGAATTCATTCCGCTGGGCTTTCGCTGGTTCGTGGACATGATGCACATCCCGCTGGGCGATTTCGGTCGCGGCACGCAGGATCAGCCCCCCTTCGCGGTGGGCGGCCAGCGCGTGGCCATCAACATCTGCTACGAGGATCTCTTCGGTGGCGAAATTCGCGATGCGATCGCCCGCCCTGAAGACGGTGCCACCGTGCTGGCCAATGTCAGCAACATCGCCTGGTTCGGACGCTCGCATGCACTGCCCCAGCATCTGACGATTTCACGCATGCGTTCGCTGGAAACCGGCCGGCCCATGCTGCGGGCGACCAATACCGGCGTCACTGCCGCCATCGATCATCGCGGCAGGGTGCAGGCGCGACTGCCCGACCATGTCGCCGACGTGCTCGATGTGTCGGTGCAAGGCACGACGGGTCTCACCCCCTTTGTGCGCGTTGGCAATCTGGCCGCCCTGCTCACCGCCCTGGTGCTGTTCGCTGGCGTCGCGCTGGGCAGCGCATCGGGCATGCGCACGCGTCCGGCATGAGTGCTCCGGCCCGAACGACCGGGCTGGTGCTGGGCGGCGGCGGTGCCCGCGCGGCCTACCAGGTGGGCGTCGTGGCGGCCATCGAACGGATTGCGCGCGAATCGGGCGCGCCCACCGGCAACCCCTTCCAGGTCATTGCCGGCACCTCGGCCGGCGCGATCATCGCCGCCGCCCTGGCGAGCCATGCCGACCGGTGGTCAGAGGGCATCGAACGCCTGCTGGCCACCTGGACCGGCTTTCACGCCGCCCAGGTCTTTCGATCCGATGCCGCCGGCATTGCACAGACGGGTGCCCAGTGGTTGTCGCTGTTCACCGCAGGGTGGTTGCTCTCGGGGCTGCGCCGCACAGCGCCTCGGTCACTGCTCGACAACACGCCGCTCGAGGACCTGCTGCGCAAGAGCCTGCCGCTGGCGCGCCTGCCCCAGGTCATGGCCGAGGGCCATCTGCACGGCCTGGCCGTGTGTGCCTCGAGCTACAGCAGCGGCAACCATGTGACCTTCATCCAGTCCAGTCGGCCGATCGAGTCGGTCCTGCGTGCCCACCGGCGCGTGGTGCGAGCGAACATCGAGATCGAACACCTGCTCGCCTCCTCGGCCATTCCGTTCGCCTTTCCGGCGGTCCGACTACCGATGGGATCGCGTCACGAATGGTTCGGCGACGGATCGATGCGCCAGGCGGCGCCGATTTCACCGGCCATCCACATGGGCGCCGATCGAGTGCTGGTGGTGGGTGCCGGGCGCCTGCAGGAGCCGCCGGCCGAGGCCGCTCTCGACTCAGATTACCCGACCCTGGCACAGGTCGCCGGCCACGCCATGGCCAGCATCTTTCTCGACTCGCTCGCCCTGGACGTCGAACGTGCCCAGGGCACCAATCAGACGATTGCCCTGCTCGAACCCGAGGCACGTGCTCGCACCCACCTGCGCCCCATCGATGTCCTGGTGATCTCGCCCAGCGAACGGATCGATGACATTGCCGCCCGGCACCTGCGCGCCCTGCCCACGCCGGTTCGCGCCATGCTGCGCGCCGTGGGGGTAGGCGGAACCGGACGCGATGCGCGGGGCACCACACTGGCCAGCTACCTGCTGTTCGAAGCCCCGTTCACCCGCGATCTCATCGCACTGGGCCAGGCCGACGCGCTGAGTCGTCGCGAAGCCATCCGCAGCTTCTTTGGCTGGGCTGAAACGCCCCGGTTCAGGAACGACTGACGCTGTCCGCGCTCAGGCACGCGAGGCCTCGGCAGCACGCACCAGC
>JBILSK010000092.1:0-7154 GCA_044372165.1 Burkholderiaceae bacterium
GTCGCAACGGCCATTGGCTCATTCTGGTGCACCACGCCGGCGTCTTCGATTCGGCCGACGAATCCGACGCCGACGAGGACTTCGAGGACACGGACGACGGCACCCCAGCTCGATTCTGGAGCCCCGACGGCTCGCGGCCACCCCGACAGACCGAGGGTGACGGCGACGAGGACGGCATGGTTCACGAACCCGACCCGCTGCGCCCGCCGCCCGGTCGTCTTCACTGAGGCCATCTTGAGGCCCTACCGTGCACCCGTCTGGCTGCCCGGTGCACACGCCCAGACGATCTGGGCCGCGACCGGCGCGCATCGACCCGACATCGGCTATCGACGCGAAAGATGGAGCACACCGGACGGCGATTTCATCGACCTTGACTGGGTCGATGTGCCCGTGGGCACGAGCACTGTCCGCCGGCCGCTCGTGGTCCTCTTTCATGGCCTGGAAGGCAGCTCGAACAGCCACTACGCGCGTGCCCTGATGGCACACGCCCGGGCTCGCGGCTGCGACGGCGTGGTGATCCATTTCCGGGGCTGCAGCGGCGAGCTCAATCACCGACCTCGCGCCTACCACTCCGGCGACTCCGACGAAGCCGACTGGGTGCTGCGCCGGCTGCATGCCCAGCGCGAATCTTCCGGCCTGCACGGCCCGCTCTGGGTGGTCGGGGTCTCGCTGGGCGGCAATGTCCTGCTCAAGTGGCTGGGCGAACGCGGCCATGCCGCCGACTTCGTCACCGCGGCGGCCGCGGTCTCCCCTCCCCAGGACTTGCATGCCGGCGCGATCAGCCTGTCGCGCGGATTCAATCGGGTGTATTCGCGCTACTTCCTCAACACCCTGCGCCCCAAGAGCCTGGCCATGCTCGAGCGCCACCCTGGCCTGTTCGATGCCCGCAAGGTCATCGAGGCGCGCGACTTCTTTGATTTCGACGAGCATGTCACCGCGCGACTGCACGGCTTTCGCAGTGCACTCGACTACTGGACGCGCTCGTCCTGTCGCGCCTTCCTGGGTGGCATCACCGTCCCCACGCTGGTCATCAATGCTCTGAACGACCCCTTCCTGCCGCGTCGGGCCCTGGCCGCCCCGGGAGAGGTGTCGGCCTCGGTCACGCTGGACTACCCGCGCACCGGTGGGCATGTCGGCTTCATCGCGGGCGTGCCGCCCGGACGCCATCACTGGTTGCCGCAACGGCTGTTCCGCCACCTCGAAACCGTATCAGGAGTGACGAATGCCGATCGATGATCAGGTGAAGGCTGCGATGGCGCGCTGGCCGAACGTGCCGGCCGTGTTCGGCTGGCTGCGCCTTGACCGGCGTGGCCGATGGATGCTGATCGATCGGGGCCGGCCGGGTTTCGATGAGGCGCTGCACGGCGCGGGCAGCGAGATCACCTCGCCACCGATCCTCGACTTTATCGGCCGCAATTACCTGAGCGACGATCAGGGACGCTGGTACTGGCAAAACGGGCCGCAGCGTGCGTTCGTCGACCTGGACCTGGCGCCGCTGGTGGTGCGCGTGCTGGGCGACGCGCCGAATCAGTCGCTGGTCACCCACACCGGCTACCCGGTGCAGACGATCCATCAGGTGCACTGCGACACCGACGGCACGCTGTGGCTGCTCACCGAACACGGTCCGGGCTGCCTCGATGACCGCGACCTGGGCGCACTGGAGCTGGAACTCGATGCTGACTGGGACGCCCCGGTTGCAGCCCTGCACGAGGGCGCTGCCAGGCCCGCAGCGGTGGGCGAGCTGCGCCTGCAGGGCACCCACCCGGTACTCAGACTGCGCGACAGCGCCGCGCGGCATTTCGGGTTCATCACCCGACCGCGCTGAGTCAGCGCTTCATCTTGCGCGACTCCTCGAGCTCGCGTCGCGCCAGGGGCTCGAGCTCGCGCAAGCGCGCATCGATCACCGACGCGGTGTAGAAGTCGGTGTCGCCGGCCCGCTGGGCGACGCGCAGCTGATCGACCGCGGCCAGGTTGGAGCCCAGCAAGGCGAACCGCTCGGCCGCGGCACGATGGGCCTCGGCCTTGCGATCGAGCTTCATCAGGGCCTGCGACAGCAGCTCCCACAGCCGGGGGTCGGAGCGCCAGACCTGCAGCTGGGCCTGCATGGCACGCACGGCCTCGCTCGCCTGTCCAGCCGCAATCAGGCTTTCGCCCCAGGCGCGAGCCAACGCCCGCGATTCGGGAAAGCGCTTCAGCGCATCGCGGGCCAGCTCGGCGGCACGCTGCGCGTCGCCCGCGGACAGACGCGTGCTGACCTCCAGCCGGTCGAAGTAGGGATGGGGCTTGCCATGCAGGGCTCGGGCCTTGCCCAGCGCCTCATCGAAGCGCGCCCAGTCGCGCTGTGCCCCGGCAATCGCGGCCAGCCCGAACCAGGACTCGGTGCCTGCCAGCGGGTTGTCCTTCACGCGCTGCTCGACGATGTCGCGCGCCCGCACCCGGCCATCGGTGCTCTCGTCGGCGGTCGAACGCAGTCTCGCCCGCAGCAGACCGAACTCGGGGGAGTCCTGGCGCTGCCGATAGCGGGTTTCCTGCTGACGCATCTGCATGTCGGCAATGCGCTCGCCGGTCAGCGGGTGGGTGCGCATGTAGACCGGCACATTGCTCTCGTAGAGCCGTGTGGCCTGCTGCAGGCGAAGGAAGAAGGCGGTCATCGCCTGCGGCTCGAAGCCGGCCTGGCGCAGCATCTCGAATCCGACCCGGTCGGCCTCGCGCTCGGCATCGCGGGAAAAGGACAGCATGTTGCCGCGTGCGATCTGGTCGCCCAGCAGCAGGCCGCCCATGGCCGCCTGCGGATTGGACCGTGCGGCCAGCATGGCGGCCACCAGCGCCGCCATGGACACCAGGCTCATCTGCTTGGACTGCGCCATCATTCGCGCGATGTGACGCTGCGTGACATGCCCGATCTCATGGGCCAGCACCGACGCAAGTTCCGATTCGCTTTCCGCCGCCATGATCAGACCCAGATGCACGCCGATGAATCCGCCCGGCAAGGCGAACGCGTTGATCGAGCCGTCATCGATGGCGAAGAACTCGAAGCTCGATCCGCTGGCGGCCGGCGTGTTGAGCAGCGGCGCGGCAAAGCCGTTGAGGTAGTCGGCGATTTCCGCGTCGTCCAGATACGCCGCATCGCGACGCAACTGACGCATCACCGATTCGCCCAGCTGGCGCTCGGCCGCGGGCGACAGATCGTCGCCGGCGGCATCGCCGAGCTTCGGCAGGTTCTCGATCTGCGCCAGCGCAGCCGGCGGCATGACGGCCAGCCAGACGGCCAGGCTCGCCGCCAGCCAGCGGGCCAGGCGCACGGAAAGGAGGGATCGAATCATGGCGCTATGATAGGCCGGCATCCGGACCGACTCATGCCCCGACACCAGCCCCCTGCCGACCCCTCTGCTCCCCTGACCCACTTCGATTCCGCGGGCCAGGCCCACATGGTCGACGTCGGCGACAAGGCGGTGACCCGCCGGGTGGCGGTGGCCACCGGCCGCATCCTGATGCAGCCCGCGACCTTCGAGCGAGTCCGCTCGGGCACGGCCAGGAAGGGCGATGTGCTGGGCATCGCCCGCATTGCCGCGATCCAGGGCGCCAAGCGCACCAGCGACCTGATTCCCCTGTGCCACCCGATTGCCCTGACCCGCGTTGCGGTCGAGCTCACGCTCGACGAAGCGACCTGTGCCGTGGCCTGCACCGCCACCGTGGAATGCGAGGGCAGGACGGGCGTCGAGATGGAAGCGCTCACCGCGGTGCAGACAGGCTTGCTGACCGTTTATGACATGTTGAAAGCCGTCGACCGCGGCATGACCATCACCGATGTGCGACTGCTGGAAAAGCGCGGTGGCAAGAGCGGCGACTGGCCCCCCCAACCCTGATCCGTCTCCCCATGAAGATCCAGAGCATCACTGCCATTCCCCTGTCCTTTCGCCTGCCCGAGGGCAAGACCGTCCGACTGGGTGTCGGCGCCACCACCAAGCGCGACGCGATCATCGTCAAGGTCGTGAGCACGGAAGGCCTGATCGGCTACGGCGAAGCGCATCCCGGCCGCAGTCCCGGTGCAGTCGTCAGCCTGATCAACAGCACATTGGCCCCCCTGCTGCAGGGCATGAGCGTGCATGACCTGAACGGCGTGTGGGTACGGGTCAATCGGATGCAGCTGTCCAGCCACGGCCTGGGGGCCGGCGCGGCCCTGGCGCTGTCGGGCATCGACATGGCCTTGTGGGACATTCGTGCCAAGGCAGCGGGCCTGCCGCTGTATGCGGCCTTGGGTGGCGAGAAGCGCCGCATCCCGGCCTATGCGGGTGGCATCTCGATGGGATTCCAGGATCCATCCGCCCTGGCCGACGAGGCCCAGGGCTATGTCGCGCAGGGCTATCGTGCGGTCAAGCTGCGCATCGGCGACACCCCGGGGGCGGATATCGCGCGCGTGCAAGCGGTTCGCGCACGCCTGGGCGATGACATCGAGATCCTCACCGACGCCAACACCAGCTACACCGTGGCCGATGCGATGCGCGTGATGCCGGTGCTGGCCGAGTGCCGGGTGGCCTGGCTCGAGGAGCCCTTCGGCAGCAACAATTTCGGCGCCTATCGACAGGCGGCCGCGCTGCCCGGCGCAGTGCCGCTGGCCGCCGGAGAAAATCACTACACGCGCTTCGATTTCGCCCGCCTGATCGAGGACAAGGCCGTCCGGATCCTGCAGCCCGATCTGTCCAAGACCGGCGGCATCAGCGAAGGCCTGAAGATCGCCGCGCTGGCATCGTCCTGGGGCTATCCGATCCACCCGCACAGCTCGGCCACCGGCATCAACCATCTGGCCTCGATCCACTTCCTGGCCGCCATCGACAATGGCGGCTACTTCGAGTCCTGTGTCTCGGCCTTCAACCCGCTGCGCGACATGTTCGGCAGCCCCTGTCGCATCGGCAGCGACGGCTGCGTCGAGCCCGGTGACGCGCCCGGCATCGGCCTGGAGGTGGACGAAGCCGTCTTCGCGCAGTTCCCCCCGATCGACGGTCCGGGCTATCTGGTCAAGTTCTGATTCACCGCCGCCTGAACACCTCGGTATCCTTGCGCTCGCCTGGGGCTCCGCGCCCTCGATCTGGAGGCTGAATGAATGACTGATGAACCGTCCCTGTCGCCTGATACCGAAGACCTCGAGACCCTGCTGCGCAAGCGTGCGCGACTCGAAGCCGAGATTGCCGAGCTCAAGCAGGTGGAACGCGAGGCCGCCCTGTTCAAGATCCGCACGCTGATGCAGATCCATGGCCTCACCCTGGCCGATATCGACCCTCAGCGGGCCAGCGCACGCCAGACAGCGATCTCGAAAGTGGTTCCCAAGTACCGCGACCCGAATTCCGGACAGGTCTGGTCCGGTCGCGGCCGGGCACCGCGCTGGATGCAGGGCCGCGCCAAGGAAGACTTTCTGATTCCCTCGTGAGCGCCACAGGCGGCCTGCGACGCCGTGTTGCTCACTGACCGCGACCGCCGCCGTCTGCTGCGTCGGGCCACCCTGGCAGGACTTGGCGCGACAGGGGTCGGCCTGGCGACACGCGGACCGACCGCCATGGCACAGCAGGCGGATCGGGGGTCCGAGGATCCGATCCATGCCCTGGTCGATGCAAACGGGGTACCGCGCTTCGAGACAGCCCGCCCGGAACAGATCGCGCCCACCCTGCGTGCGCTGATCGCCCAGCATCGGGCGCTGATCGCACGCCTGCTTGCGGACCCGACACCGCCCAGCTGGGAGCGCTTTTTTGCGCCGCTGGACGCGCTCGGCGAACAGCTCGATCGAAGCTGGAACCTCGTCGACCACATGGTGCGCGCCACCGGCTCGAGCGACTGGCGCGACAGCTTCGAGGCGCTGCTGCCCGAGGTGGCGTCGCATTGGGCCGAGGTCGGCCAGGACGGCGCCCTGTATCGGCGCCA
The DNA here is from genome assembly GCA_044372165.1 of Burkholderiaceae bacterium. GTDB lineage: Bacteria > Pseudomonadota > Gammaproteobacteria > Burkholderiales > Burkholderiaceae_E > UBA4615. Next base: position 5,914 of record JBILSK010000092.1, read on the forward strand.
TGCCGAGCTGCTGCGAATCGACCTCACCCTGAGTCCGCAGCGACGTCGAGTGCTCGAGCTGCGCCTGCGCGACATGAGGCTGTCCGGTGCACAGTTGCCGGAACCCGATCAGCGCCGGCTGGTCGAGGTCCTGCGCGAAAAGAGCGTGCTGGCGGCCCGCTACGACGCCAACCTGGTGGCCGCCTCGATGCGCCACGTGGTCTGGGTCACGGACGCGGCGCGCCTGGCCGGCCTGCCCGAGGATGTGCAGGCCGCAGCGCTCCAGGCCGCGCGCAACCAGCATCGCACTGGCTGGGCGCTGCAGATGGTCGAGCCGACCTGGCTGGCCGTGATGACCCAGGCTGAAGACCGGGCGCTGCGCCACGAGGTCTGGCAGGCCTGGACAGACCGGGCCACCTCGCGCGGCGCACCCGAGCTGGACAACGGCCCGGTGATCGAGGGGCTGCTCGCACTGCGCGCTGAAGAAGCCCGTCTGCTCGGCTTTGACAGCGCCGCCGAGCTGTCCCTGGTGCCGCGCATGGCCCGCTCGCCCGGGGAAGTCCTCGATTTCCTGCGTAGCATCGCCCGCCAGGCCCGTCCCAAGGCCGAGCGCGAATTGACGCAACTGCGTGCCTTCGCCGCCGAGCAACTGGGGCTGACGGCCCTTGAACCCTGGGACGTGCTCTGGGCCTCGGAGAAGCTGCGCCAGTCGCGCCATGGCTATTCGAGCGAAACGGTTCGCCAGTACTTCACCGAGCCGCAGGTGATTGACGGGCTGTTTGCCGCCACTCGATTGCTGTATGGCGTGCAGATCACTGCCGAGCCGGCGCCCACCTGGCACCCGAGTGTCGGCTTCTACCGGATCGAGCAACACGGGCAGCGCATCGGCGGATTCTGGCTCGATCTGCACAGCCGCCCGGGCAAGACCGGCGGCGCCTGGATGAACGGACTGCGATCCAGACACCGGGATGAGCGCGGGCTCACGACGCCCCTGGCGGTGATCGTCTGCAATGTCGCGCCCCCCGGTGACACCCGCCCTGCGCTGCTGAACTGGGGCGACGTCACCACGCTGCTTCACGAGTTCGGCCATGCCCTGCACGAACTGCTCACCGAGGTCGATGAGCGGACGCTCGCTGGCACCCGCACGGTCGAACGCGATGCGGTCGAGCTGGCCAGTCAGTTCATGGAGCACTTCTGCCGTGATCCAGGCGTGCTCGGCAGCATGACCGCCCATGTGCGCACTGGCGAGACCCTGCCCGCAG
>JBILSK010000093.1:0-7115 GCA_044372165.1 Burkholderiaceae bacterium
TACCTGCAGGCCAGCCCCTGCACGATGCTCGACGTGCCGCAGACCCACATGGAGCCCCTGCTGGTCAAGCACGCCGCAACACGCGGTGCGAGCTTCGCCTTCAACACCGAGTACCGCAGTCATCAACAGGATGCCGAGGGCGTGAGCACTCTGCTGCGCGATCGGCTGTCCGGGCGCGAATACACCGTACGCTCGCGCTATCTGGTGGGTGCCGACGGCGCACGCTCCAAGGTGCTGGAGGATCTCGGGCTGCCGATCGAGGGACAACTGGCGCGTGCGGGCACGATGTATGTCCATTTCAGCGCGGATCTCGCGCGCTACGCCGCCCACCGTCCCAGCATCCTCTACTGGATCGTGACGCCGAGCGCGAGCTTCGGGGAGATCGGCCAGGGCGTGCTGCGGGCGATCACGCCCTGGAACCAGTGGATCGCCGGCTGGGGATTCGACCTGGCGACCGGCGAGCCGACGCTCACCGAGGCGCAGATCATCGAACGAATCCGCACCCTGGTCGGTGATCCGGACGTGGACATCAGAATCGACAAGACCTCGATCTGGTACGTGAACCAGGCCTGGGCGCCCACCTGGTCGAAGGGCCGCGTCTTTTGCGGCGGCGATGCCGTGCACCGACACCCGCCCTCCAGCGGTCTGGGGTCGAACACCTGCCTGCAGGACGCCCACAACCTGGCGTGGAAACTGGCCTACGTGATCCACGGACATGCGGGTCCCGGGCTGCTCGACTCCTACACGCTCGAGCGGTCTCCGGTTGGCGCGCAAGTGGTGGCCCGGGCCAACCAATCGCGGCTGGACTACGGCCCGCTCAACGCATGCTTTCGAGATCAGGACGCCGCCAATCCGGTCGAGGCAGGGCTGGCCGAACTGTCCGACCCCGGCCCGGCGGGCCTGGCCCGCCGCGAGCGCCTGGCCGAGGCGCTGAAGATCAAGCATTACGAGTTCAATGCCCAGGGCACGGAATCGAACCATCGCTATGTCTCGGCCGCCGTCATGCCGGATGCACCCGATCAACCCGAGGTCTGGCAACGCGATCGACAGTTGCACGCGCAACCCACCACGCGTCCGGGGGCGAAGCTGCCCCACGCCTGGTTGGTCGATCGGCGCGGCCAGCGCGTCTCGACCCTCGATGTGACCGGCAAGGGTCGTTTCACCTTGATCACCGGACTGTCCGGTCAAGCCTGGGTGGCCGCCGCCCACGCCCTGAACCATTCGTGGTTGCGCACCGTGGTGATCGGCGAGGGCGATGCCCTGGACCTCTACCTCAACTGGCACCGCCTGCGCGAGATCGATGAGGCCGGAGCGCTGCTGGTCCGTCCGGATGGCGTGGTCGCATGGCGAGAACGTGAGGCTACCCACGATCCGGTGCTGGCACAGCAGCGTCTGCGCGCGGTACTCGACCGCCTTCTGGATCGTCGCGACCCCTGACCATCGATCCGGGCGAGCCGGCAGAGGGTCGCCCGAACCGTGCCCGCATCGGCCTGGCCCGAACCCGCTAGAATCGCGGGTTTCTCACGCTGATGCGCCGTTCGTGCGCCCCCCTTCCGATGCTCAGCTTTCAGCAAGTCATCCTGCGTCTGCAGCAGTACTGGGCCGACCAGGGCTGCGCCCTGCTGCAGCCCTACGACATGGAAGTCGGCGCGGGCACCTTTCACACGGCGACCTTCCTGCGTGCGATCGGCCCCGAGCCGTGGCGTGCCGCCTATGTGCAGCCCTCGCGCCGCCCCAAGGACGGCCGCTACGGCGACAACCCCAACCGCTTGCAGCACTACTACCAGTTCCAGGTGGTGCTCAAACCCTCGCCTCCCGACATTCTGGAGCTGTACCTGGGCTCGCTGCGGGTGCTCGGCATCGACACCTCGCGCAATGACATCCGCTTTGTCGAGGATGACTGGGAATCGCCCACGCTGGGTGCCTGGGGACTGGGCTGGGAAGTCTGGCTCAACGGCATGGAAGTCACGCAGTTCACCTACTTCCAGGAAGTCGGTTCGCTGAAGTGCCAGCCGGTCACCGGCGAGATCACCTATGGTCTGGAACGCCTGGCGATGTACCTGCAAGGCGTCGAAAGCGTCTACGACCTGGTCTGGACCGACGGCGTCAAGTACCGCGACGTGTTCCATCAGAACGAGGTCGAGCAGTCGACCTACAACTTCGAGCACTCGAATGCCGCCATGCTGTTCCGGCATTTCGATGAATACGAAGCCGAGGCGCAACGCTTGATTGCAGCGGAACTGGCGCTGCCGGCCTACGAGATGGTCATGAAGTGCTCGCACTCCTTCAATCTGCTCGATGCGCGGGGCGCGATCTCCGTGACCGAGCGCGCCGCCTACATCGGCCGGGTGCGCGCACTGGCGCGTGCCGTGGCGCACGCTTATCACGAATCCCGCGAGCGGCTGGGCTTCCCGATGCTCAAGCACTCCACGCCTGCCGCCTGACCGCCATGACGCACCCCCTCCTGATCGAACTGCTTACCGAGGAACTTCCCCCCAAGGCGCTGGCGCGCCTGGGTGAGTCCTTTGCGACGACGATCGCAGACGGCCTGCGCCAGCAGGGCCTGGCCGCGGCCGACGCTCGCGTCGATACCTTCGCCACACCTCGCCGGCTGGCCGTGCGCATCGCCGATGTCCGCGTGCGCGCCGACGACCGCGCACTCGAAGTCAAGGGTCCATCGGTCTCTGTCGCACTCGATGCGCAAGGCCAACCCACGCTGGCCCTGCGCAAATGGGCGGAGAAGCAGGGCGCCAGCGTCGAGGCCCTGACGCGCGCCAGCGACGGCAAGCAGGAGTGCTTCTACTGGCGCACCACCGCGCCCGGTGCCGACCTCAGCCAGGCCGTGCCGGCATTGATCGAGCAGGCGATTGCGCGTCTGCCCATCCCCAAGGTCATGCAGTATCAGCTGGCCGACGGCGTCACCAACGTGAGCTTCGTGCGCCCGGCGCACGGCCTGGTGGTGCTGCACGGCTCGCAAGTGATTGCGGCCGCCGCACTCGGTCTGCAGTCGGGAGGCCTCACGCAGGGCCACCGATTCCAGGGCGAGGCGCGCATCGAGCTCGACCATGCCTCCAACTACGAAGCGCTGCTGGCCACCCGGGGACGCGTGCTGGCTTCCTTTGGCGAACGTCGCGCGCGCATCGAGGCACTGTTGCGCGAGCAGGCTGCAGCCCTGGGGGTTTCGCTGGGCGACGAATCGGGTGTCGGTCCGCTGCTGGACGAAGTGACTGCGCTGGTCGAGTGGCCGGCGGTCTATGTCGGCGAGTTCGAGGCCGAATTCCTGCAGGTGCCGCAGGAATGTCTGATTCTCACGATGCGCACCAATCAGAAGTACTTCCCGCTGTTCAACCCGCAAGGGCGGCTGGAGCCACGCTTTCTGATCGTCTCGAACATGGCGGTCGATGACCCCTCGCTGATCATCGATGGCAATCAGCGCGTGGTGCGCCCGCGGCTTGCCGATGCCCGGTTCTTCTTCGAGCAGGACAAGAAGCTTCGATTGATCGATCGGACCGAGCGACTGGGGTCGGTGGTGTACCACGCCAAGCTGGGCACGCAGGCCCAGCGCACCGACCGGATCCGCGCACTGGCCCGCGAGATCGCCACCCAACGCGGTGTCGATGCCGACGCGGCAGACCGCGCCGCGCTGCTCGCCAAGGCAGACCTTCTGACCGGCATGGTCGGCGAGTTTCCCGAGCTGCAAGGCACCATGGGTCGGCACTACGCCTTGCACGATGGCGAGGCACCCGAGGTGGCGCAGGCGATCGCCGAGCATTACCAGCCTCGTTTCGCGGGTGATGCGTTGCCCGCGAGCGGCATCGGCATGGTGGTGGCCCTGGCCGACAAGCTCGAGACTCTGGCCGGGATCTGGGGCATCGGTGCCCTGCCAACCGGCGATCGCGATCCGTTCGCCCTGCGTCGACATGCCCTGGGCGTGGTGCGCATGCTGATCGAGCAACCGCTGGCAGGTGTCCAGCATGCCCCGACCCTGGGAAGCCTGGTCGCACGCGCCTTCGACGCGTTTGCCCAGGTGCCGGCGGTGACCGCCGCCCCGCAGGCCTTGCACGACTTCATCGTCGAGCGTCTGCGCGGCTGGCTGCGCGAGCGCGGTCATCCGGCCGCCGACATCGACGCCGTGCTGGCAGTCGATGCCGATCACCTGGACACCGTGCTGCCCCGACTGGACGCCCTGGCGCGCTTCCGGCAATTGCCCCAGGCCACCAGCCTGGCCGCTGCCAACAAGCGCATCGGGAACATCCTGCGCAAGGCCGACCCGGTCGACACCCAGGCGCCCGTGCAGCCTGCGCTGTTCGCCGAGGCAGCAGAGCGGTCACTGCACGAAGCCCTCTCGCAGGTCGAACCCGTGGTCGGGCAACGCCTCGAGGCGGCCGACTACGCGGGTGCGCTCGCCACCCTGGCGGGCCTGCGCGAACCGGTCGATGCGTTTTTCGACGCGGTGATGGTCAATGCCGACGATGCGGCGCTGCGGCGCAACCGGCTGGCTGTGCTGGGCGGACTGCACCGTCTCATGAATCGGGTGGCCGACCTGTCGAAGCTCGCCGCGTGACCGCTACACTGCACGGCGTGAAACTCGTGATCATCGATCGGGACGGTGTCGTCTCGCGGGCGCCGGATGCACGCAGCGTCCGGCCCGACTCCTGGAAGGCCCTGCCCGGCAGTGCGGCGGCCATTGCGCGCCTGACCCATGCCGGGCATCGCGTGGCACTGCTCGGCGATTGCGAACCGATCGCGCGCGGTGCCTGCGACATGGCCGGACTGGCGGCGCTGCACTCACGCATCATCGACGAAGTCGCTGAGCAGGGAGGCACCATCGACGCGGTCCTGCTGGTCACCGCCACCGATGCCGCCAATCGCACGAAGGCAATAAGCAGTGCGATCCGAGAGTGGTGCGAACGCATCGATCCCAAGCCTGCCTCGACCGTGCTGGTGAGCGATTCTCGCGCCGAGCTCGATGCCGCCGGGCCGGCCGGATGCCGCCCGATCCTGGTGCTGTCGGGTCATGGATGCGAAACACTGAACCGTGGCGCGCTGCCCGATGACACCATCGTGCGTGTCGACCTGTCGGCTGTTGCAGCCGAACTCGCCCCCTGACGGAGCGCCTCCATGGCTGCCCTGCGTTCTGCGTTGTTCCTGATCTTCCAGGCGATCACCGTGGTGCCCTACGGATTGATCTGCCTGCTGATCGCGCCCTTGCCCTTGCATGTGCGTTACCGGTTCACAGTAGGCTGGCCGCGCCTGGTCCTGTGGGCGGCCTGGCACCTGTGCGGCATCCGCTACGAGGTGAAGGGATGGGAGAACCTTCCCGACTCACCGGTCGTGCTGCTATCCAAGCATCAGTCGACCTGGGAGACCTTCTACCTGGTGGCGAACATGCCCCGCGAACTGTGCTTCGTGTTCAAGCGCGAACTGCTGTGGGTGCCGTTCTTCGGCTGGGGTATCGGACTGCTCAAGATGATCCATATCGACCGCTCGCAGGGCCGCGATGCCTTCGAATCGGTCGTGAAGCAGGGCCAGCAGAAACTCGACGAAGGCCGCTGGATCATCATGTTTCCTGAAGGCACCCGCATTCCACGCGGTCGCGCGGGCAAGTACAAGTCGGGTGGCCCACGCCTGGCCGTGCGCACGCACGTGCCGGTTGTGCCCATTGCGGTGAACTCCGGCAAGTGCTGGCCCAAGCGCCCCTGGATCAAGACCCCGGGTCTGATCACCCTGTCGATCGGTGCCCCCATTCCCTCCGCCGGCCTGAGCCCCGATCAGCTCAGCGCGAAGGTCGAGCATTGGATCGAATCCGAAATGCGACGCATCGACCCCGATGCCTACCCTGAGTCTTCCGCCAAACGCCATGAAGCGACTGCGTGATCTCGCCCGCGACACCGGGCAGGCCGTGCTGCAGCTGGCCCTCCCGCTGTTCGAGCCGCTGATTCAGCCGGCACGCGGCGTGCGGCCCGATGCGCCCGCAGCCCCGTTGCCGCCCACAGCACGCCCCGTGGTACCGGGATCGACCCAGGAAGCCACGCCGCCTTCGGTGCGAGGCATCTCCCGGCGCATCGCCGTGCTCGAAGGGCATCCGGTCGAGTATGAATTGCGCCGGAGCCGTCGACGCACCATCGGTTTTTGCATCGACGACACCGGACTGCGCGTGACCGCGCCGCAATGGGTGGCCCTGGCCGAAATCGAAAACGCCCTGCGCGACAAGGAACGCTGGATCCTGCGCAAGCTGGTCGAGTGGCGCGATCATGCCCGCCGCCGAGAGCGTCTGACGGTGCGTTGGGAAGACGGTGCCCAGGTGGCGGTGCTGGGGCAGCCGGTACGGATGCGCCTGGACCCCTCGGCGCGCAGCATCGCGCTCAACGGCGACACCCTGCACATCGGTCTGCCTGCCGGCGCCGATGCCGAACAGATGAGCGATGCGGTGCAAGCCTGGCTGCAGACGCGTGCCCGTGCGCTGTTTGCCGAACGACTGGCGCTCTATGGCCCGCAGCTGGGCGTGACGCCGTCGCGCTGGCGGCTGTCGTCGGCCCGGACGCGCTGGGGCAGCTGCGCAGCCGACGGCTCGATCCGACTGAACTGGCGTCTGGTGCACTTTCCGCTGGACATCGTCGATTACGTGGTGGTCCATGAGCTCGCGCACCTGCGCGAGATGAACCACGGCCCACGGTTCTGGGCAACGGTGCAAGCGGTACTCCCCGAATTCGAGACCGCGCGCCGCCAGCTCAAGGACTTTCCCAACGACCTCACCCTGAGCTGAGAGACTTCAATGCGACTGCTTCACACCATGCTGCGCGTCGGCAACCTGCAACGCTCGATCGACTTCTATACCCGGGTGCTCGGCATGCAGCTGCTGCGCACCACCGACCGACCGGAACAGAAATATTCGCTCGCCTTCGTCGGCTATGGCGGCAATCCCGGCCAGGCGGAAATCGAGCTGACCTACAACTACGGCGTCGAGCAATACGAGCTGGGCACCGCCTACGGGCATATCGCGATCGCGGTCGAAGACGCCGCAGCGACCTGCGCCAGCGTGAAGGGCGCAGGCGGACTGGTCACTCGCGAAGCTGGCCCGGTCAAGGGCGGCAACACGGTGATCGCTTTCGTGC
>JBILSK010000094.1:0-7084 GCA_044372165.1 Burkholderiaceae bacterium
CACCGGCGGGAAGATCACCCCACCCATTTCGGTCACCGCGGCCATGTTGCGCAGGTGCGCCAGGTTCAAGGGCGTCTCGCGCACCATCAGCACCAGTCGGCGGCGCTCCTTGAGCACCACGTCGGCGGCCCGCGTGATCAGGTTGTCGGACAGGCCATGCGCGACCGAAGCCAGCGTGCGCATCGAGCAGGGGGCCACCAGCATGCCGTCGGACTGAAAAGAGCCCGAGGCAATGCTGGCACCGACATCGCGCACGCTGTGCACGACATCGGCCAGCGCCTCGATCTCCTTGCGCGGCTGGCCGAGCTCGTGATCGATGTTCAGCCAGCCTGCAGGCGAGATCACCAGATGGGTCTGCACCGCAGCCTGCTCGCGCAGCAGCTGCAACGCTCGCACGCCATAGACCGCACCGGACGCACCGGTGATGGCGACGATCAGTCGTCGGCTCATGCCGGCAGGCGACGACGCCTGCGCGCGAGACGCACCGGCAGGGCGCTCACTGCGTGGTGTCGGCAGGCAGCAGCTTCTGCAGTTCGCCGGACTGGAACATCTCGGTGACGATGTCCGCGCCGCCGATGAACTCGCCGCCGATGTAGAGCTGCGGAATGGTCGGCCAGTTCGAGAAGTCCTTGATCGCCTGGCGGACCTCGTCATCCTCGAGGATATTGACAGTGACCATGTTCTTCACGCCGCAGGCTTTCAGCACCTGCACCGTCTTGCCCGAAAAGCCGCACTGCGGAAATTGCGCCGTGCCTTTCATGAAGAGCACCACCGGGTGCTCGCTGACCGTTTTCTGGATGAATTCCTTGGCGTCCATGACAGTGTCCTTGTGGTTCCGACCGGGAAGAGGGGAGGCCGCCACTGCGTCGAGGCGCAGCGGCTGGGCAGGGGGATTGCCGAGTCTAGGCAGCGCCAGCGAGTGCGTCAAACACGGCCCCGCTCGCAGGCGGGTTGCCGGCGCTGTTCATCGCCGCTGCCCCAGGGTGATGCGATCCAGGCCCTGCAGATCGGGCAGCGTGCTCACCGAATGCAGGCCGGCGGCGCGCAGGCAGTCCCGCACGGCGACGCCTTGTGTGGCGCCGTGTTCGAGCAGCAGCCAGCCGCCGGTGGCCAGGCCGCGGGGCAGGCCGGCCACGATGGCCTCGATCGCCTCCATGCCGCGCGGGCCGCAGGACAGGGCCATCGGGGGTTCGCAGCACAGCGAATCGCCCTGCAGGTGAGGGTCGTCATCGGCCAGGTAGGGTGGATTGGAGACCACCCGATCGAAGGCCGGGGTATCGGCAGGCAAGGCCTCCCACCAGCTGCCGACATGCCAGGCAATCGGCGGCGCACCCAGTGCCCGGGCATTGCGCTGCGCCAGCGCCAGGGCCTGGTCGGAGAGGTCGGTGGCGGTGACCGACAGGTCCGGGCGCAGCAGGGCCAGGGTGACGGCGATCGCCCCGCTGCCGGTTCCCAGGTCGAGGAGCCGCGGGGCGGGTGCGCCGGGGGCGGCCGCAGGCAGGTGAGCCAGCGCGGCATCGACCAGGCCCTCGGTTTCGGGGCGCGGCACCAGCACGGATGCGTCGACCGCGAAGCGGCGACCGTGGAATTCCCGAAAGCCCAGGAGGTACGCCAGCGGCTCGCCCGCCTGTCGTCTGGCTGCGAGGTCGCGTACCTGCTGGCAGATCGCGGGCGGGGCGATTTCATCGCCGTGGGCGAGCAACCACTCTCGGCTCTTGCCGCTGGAGTGCTGGAGCAGGGCACGCGCGTCCAGCCGCGGCAGCGACAGGCTCGCCAGCAGGGCGTCCCAGGAGCAGGCGGGCGGCGCGACCTCGGCGCCGCTCATGCGCCTTCCTCGGCGAGTGCGGCGAGCTGTTCGGCCTGGTGCTCGGCCATCAAGGGGCCGAGCAGGTCGTCAAGATCGCCGTCCATCACCGCGGCGAGCTTGTACAGGGTGAGGTTGATGCGATGGTCGGTGACTCGGCCTTGCGGAAAGTTGTAGGTCCGGATGCGCTCGGAGCGATCGCCCGAGCCGATCAGCGACTTGCGCGTGGCGGCCTCGCGCGCCTGCGCCGCACGCACCTGCAGGTCGCGCAGGCGGGTGGCCAGCACCTTCATTGCCTTGTCCTTGTTGCGGTGCTGCGAGCGGTCGTCCTGGCACTCGGCCACCAGGCCGGTGGGCAGGTGGGTGATGCGCACCGCCGATTCGGTCTTGTTGACGTGCTGGCCGCCCGCGCCCGAGGCGCGAAAGACATCGATGCGAATGTCGTCGGGCGCGATCACCACGTCGCTGGTCTCGTCGGCCTCGGGCATGACCGCCACGGTGCAGGCCGAGGTATGGATGCGGCCCTGCGATTCAGTCGCCGGCACGCGCTGCACGCGATGGCCGCCCGATTCGAACTTCAGGCGCGAGAACACGGCATCGCCCGCGATGCGCACGATGACCTCCTTGTGGCCGCCCAGATCCGAGGGACTGTCCGACAGCAGTTCGGTCTGCCAGCCGCGCCGCTCGGCATGGCGCAGGTACATGCGCAGCAGGTCGCCCGCAAAGAGCGCGCTTTCCTCGCCCCCGGTGCCCGCCCGGATCTCCAGGATCACGTCGCGCGAATCGTCCGGGTCACGCGGCAGCAGCAGCCGCTCGAGCAGCATGGATTCTTCGGCCAGGCGCGCATCGCAGGCGGCGATTTCCTCGTTGGCGAACGCGCGCAGCTCCGGATCGGTGCGCATGTCTTCGGCGGCCTCGCGGTCGCGCTGCGCCTGGCGCCAGGCCACGAAGTGCTCGACCACCTCGGCCAGCTCGGCATGCTCGCGGTTGAGCCGCCGGTAGCCTGCCAGGTCGCGCGTGGCCTCTTCGGTCGACAGCAGCGCCGACACCTCGGCCAGTCGTTCTTCCAGGCGCGCCAGTTTGGCGAGCATCGACGCTTTCATTCGGGCAGTGACAAGTCAGGACGGCCGCCATTGTGCGCTGCCCGGGGCCTGCCGGCGCGTTCAGACCGGGCGCGCAGGGCTCAGGCGCGGTCGTCGGGCAGCAGCCGATCGATCAAGGCGCCGATCTGCTCGGCATCCTGGCCCGGGCGCTGCAGCAGCGTGGTCGGGCCGTGCAGGAACTTGCTGGTCAGCCCGCTGGCCAGGGCTTCGAGCACCGCCATGGGGTCGTCGCCGCGGGCGAGCAGCTTGCGGGCCCGTTCGAGTTCGGCGCTCTTCAGGGCCTCGCCGCGCGCATGCAGGGCGCGAATGGCCGGCACGGCGCGGCGTGCCGACAGCCAGTCCATGAAGGCGCCCACTCGGGTGTCGATGATGGACTCGGCCTGCTCGACCGCCATCTGACGGTTTTCCAGGCCGGTCTGCACCATCTTGCCCAGATCATCGACGGTGTACAGGAACACGTCATCGAGCCGGGCCACTTCCGCTTCGATGTCACGCGGCACGGCAATGTCGATCATGAAGATCGGCCGATGACGCCGCGCCTTCAGTGCCCGCTCGATCATGCCCAGGCCGATGATTGGCAGTGAACTCGCGGTGCACGACACCACGATGTCGAATTCATGGATGCGCTCGGGCAGGTCGGCCAGGCGGATGGACTCGCCGCCGAAGCGCTCGGCCAGGCTCTGGGCCCGCTCGACCGTGCGGTTGGCCACGGCCAGGCGGCGTGGCTGCTGGCCGGCAAAGTGCGTGGCGGCCAGCTCGATCATTTCGCCCGCGCCCACGAACAGCATCGAGGTGTCGCGCAGGTCTTCGAAGATGCGCTGAGCCATGCGCACGCCGGCGGCGGCCATCGACACGGAATGGGCGCCGATCTCGGTCTGGCTACGTACTTCCTTGGCCACTGCAAAGGTTCGCTGGAACAACTGGTGCAGGTGCGTGCCCAGGGCGTCGGCTTCCTGGGCCACCCGCGCGGCATCCTTCATCTGACCCAGGATCTGGGGCTCGCCCAGCACCATGGAGTCCAGGCCCGAGGCCACCCGAAAAGCATGGCGCACCGCCTCGTTGTTGGGCAGCGCGTAGAGATGCTCGTGCAGGCCGGACGGCGCGCCCAGCCCGTTGCGATCGGCCATCCAGTGGGTGATCGCGGCTTGCGCATCGTGCGGATCGGGGGTGGCGCAGTAGATCTCGGTCCGATTGCAGGTCGACAGGATCGCGGTTTCCGGAACCACCAGCTTCAGGCGCTGGCGCAGGTCGGCCAGCGCGTCACGCAGCGCATCGCCCGGGAATGCCACCTTCTCGCGCAGCGACAGCGGCGCGGTGGTGTGGTTCAGACCGAGGGTGAGCAGGTGCATGGCGGCAAGGGTATCGAAAGAAGTCGGTGTCTGAAACGATTGAACAACGGGAACCGGGGTGCGGGCCAAGGAACAATTGTGCGGCAAAAGGGCGTTCCGCCGATTGATCCTGGTCAGCTGGCGGCGCCGACCGACCGCCTTTCAGGCATCGGTCTCGTGTCCAGCGGCCAGAAACAGCCGGTAGGCCGGGTGTTCGCTTTCGTTCCAGTACCGATAGCCCAGGGTATCCAGGAAGGCTGCAAACGAGGCCTGGTCGCTTGCAGGTACCTGCAACCCTACCAGTATCCGACCGTAGTCGGCACCATGGTTGCGATAGTGAAAGAGCGAAATGTTCCAGTTCGGGCTCATCTGCGTCAGAAAGCGCATCAGCGCGCCCGGCCGCTCGGGGAATTCGAAGCGATAGAGCAGTTCGTCGCGGGCGAGCGGCGAATGCCCGCCCACCAGGTGACGGACGTGCAGCTTGGCCAGTTCGTCGGCCGACAGGTCCAGGGTGGGAAAGCCGTTGGACTCGAAGGTGCGGGCGATCTGCCGCGCCTCGTGGCGGTTGGCCACCTGCAGCCCGACGAAGATATGCGCCACCCGCGCGTCGGCGATCCGGTAGTTGAATTCGGTCACGCTGCGCGGCCCGATCATCTCGCAGAACCGCCGGAAACTGCCTCGTTCCTCGGGAATGGTCACTGCGAAGACGGCCTCGCGCTCCTCGCCGATCTCGGCGCGTTCCGACACGAAGCGCAGTCGGTCGAAGTTCATGTTCGCGCCGCAGGCAATCGCCACCAGGGTGCGTGCGCGCACCGGTTCGCCCTGCACGCGCGACTCGCGTTCGACCCAGGATTTCAGCCCTGCGATCGCCAGCGCGCCGGCCGGCTCCAGGATGGAGCGGGTGTCCTGGAACACATCCTTGATGGCCGCGCAGACCTCGTCGGTGTCGACCCGGATGATCTCGTCCAGGTATTCGCGGCACAGGCGAAAGGTTTCCTCGCCGACCAGCTTGACCGCGGTGCCATCGGAAAACAGCCCGACCTCCTTCAACTCGACCCGTTCGCCCTTTTCGATGGATCGCGCCATGGCGTCGGAGTCGGTGGTCTGAACGCCGATCAGCTTCACCTCGGGGCGCAGTTCGCGCACGAAGGCAGCCACGCCCGCGGCCAGGCCGCCACCGCCAATGGCCATGAAGATCGCATCGATGGGGCCGGTGTGCTGGCGCAGGATTTCCATGCCTATCGTGCCCTGGCCGGCGATCACATCCGGATCGTCGAAGGGATGCACGAAAGTCAGACCATCGCGGCGCTGAATCTCCAGGGCGTGGGCGTAGGCGTCGCTGTAGGAGTCGCCGTGCAGGACCACCTCCGCGCCTCGCGCCATCACCGCATCGATCTTGACCTGCGGTGTGGTGACCGGCATCACGATCACCGCCCGACATCCCAGGCGTTGCGCGGACAGCGCAACCCCTTGCGCGTGATTGCCGGCGGAGGCCGCAATCACGCCCCGGTCGCGCTGCTCCGGGCTCAGGTGGGCCATCTTGTTGTAGGCCCCCCTCAGCTTGAACGAGTGCACCGGTTGCAGGTCCTCGCGCTTGATCAGCACGCTGTTGCCCAGGCGGGCGGACAACCACTCGGCCGGTTCGAGCGGTGTTTCGCTCGCGACGTCGTAGACCCGTGCCGTCAGAATTCTCTTGAGATAGTCGGAGCTCATCCGGCGGATTTTACTCCGGGGCCTAGAATGGCCGGCCTGCGCCTGGACTCCCCCGGATGGAATCCTTCATCGACGCCCTCATTGACTGGTTTGCCCTGCCTCGCAATGGGCTGAGCAGTGTCTTCGTGGTGGCCTTCGTATCGGCCACGCTGATGCCCATGGGCTCGGAGCCCGCAGTCTTCGGTTACGTGAAGCTGCATCCCGACCAGTTCTGGCTCACGATCGTGATTGCCACGATCGCCAACACGCTGGGTGGGATGACCAACTACTGGCTGGGGCGGGGCGCGCATCGCGCGCTGGACCCGGGCCACACGAGCCGCTATGGAGCCTGGTTGCAGCGCTTCGGCCCGCCTGCGCTGATCCTGTCCTGGCTGCCGGTGGTGGGCGATCCCCTGTGCGCGGTGGCCGGCTGGCTGCGGCTGGCCTTCTGGCCCTCCCTGGCCTGGATGGCACTGGGCAAGCTGTTGCGTTACATCACCATGACGGCGCTGCTGATGTGGGTGCCCGACGACTGGTGGACTCGACTGCTGAGTCTGCTCACGGGGCACTGAGCCGGTACTGATCGGGCGATTGACGCCACCGAGCGCGATCGGACGCGATCGGGCCGCTCTGATCGGGCCCGCCGCACGAGCGCCGGGAGGCCCTCCCGCAGGGCCGGTCATGGCGGATTCCGACAGGGGTGGGGGCTACAATCGAGGTCCTTGGACGATGGTCTCGCGGTGTACGCCCCGCGCCATGCCTCGTCCGGCTCAATACGGACATCCTTCTGATGAACGCGCCGATTTCTGCGGCTCTCCTTGTGGCCGGGCAGGCCGACGACGCCCCTGCGCGACTGCGGGAAATTCCCTACAACTACACCTCGCTGTCCGACCGCGAGATCGTCTGTCGCGTGCTCGGTGATGAGGCCTGGCAGATCGTGCAGGAACTGCGCGGCGAGCGGCGCACCGGTCGCTCGGCGCGCATGCTCTACGAGGTGCTGGGCGACATCTGGGTGGTCCAGCGCAATCCCTTCCTGCAGGACGACCTGATCGACAACCCGCGTCGGCGTGATGCGCTGGTGCAGGCGCTGCGTCACCGGCTGGGCGAGATCGAAAAGCGCCGCGACGATGACAGCGCCGCAGACCCTGCGCAGGCCA
>JBILSK010000095.1:0-7078 GCA_044372165.1 Burkholderiaceae bacterium
CGCGGCGCCTGTCATTTCGCCAATGGCAGCTGCTCGGAGCTGCAACTGACACCGGGAAGCGGGGACGCCCCCGGCAAGGCCTGTATCGCCCAGGGCGGCTTGTTCGTGCCGGCAGCGTCCTGCAGCGAGGCGTCGCCGTCGACCCTGAACTTCACGCAGGAAAACGCGTACTACGTATCGCCGCTGGTCATCAACAGCGACGCGGGCGTTGAAGTCGTGCCCGTCGCGGACAGCCGCGCGCGCGGCTATCGCACCACCATCGAAACCGATGCTGCCATCAATTGGATTCGCGCTCGCAATGGCCTGCGCCCCTGGATGGCGACGGTGAGCTACAGCGCCGCGCACACGCCGCTGCAGCCACCGCCCTCGGCCTTGACCAAAGCGGGCAGCTTTCTCAGTGATGACCGGAATTGCGGCAATTCCGTCGTGCAGCGCGACACTCAGGACCGCATGATCGAGGCGCTCGACACCGAACTGGGCCGCTTGCTGGTCGAGACGGGTCTGGCGCAGCGCGCGGCGGATGGATCACTGGTGTACACGCCCCAAGCTACCAACACCATGATCGTGATCGTTGGCGACAACGGCTCGCTGGGCAACTCGGTGAAGCTGCCCTTTGATCCGTTCCGCGCCAAGAGCACCGCCTATCAGACCGGCGTCTGGGTGCCCCTGATTGTGGCGGGCCCCCTGGTGGCCTCGCCCGACCGGAACGTCGAAAGCATGGTCAACACGGTGGATGTGTTCCGCCTCTTTGGCGAACTGGCCGGGGTGGATGTGGTGGCGAGTGTGCCGCGCAAGATCGACGCCGAGTCGATGCTGCCCTATCTCGTCAATGCGTCGCAGCCCAGCCTGCGCAGCTACAACTACACCCAGGGTGGCCTCAATTTGCAGCGCAACGGCGGCAATAACGGCCCGTGTCTGCTGGGCGGCTCGCCCGGCGCGTGCTCGCTCACGCCGGTCACCAAGTCCGTTTGTGAAGATAACGGCGGTGTCTGGTGGGGCGCCGGGGCCACGGATCCGGCTGTGCCGGCTAGCCAGCGCGAGCAGGGCTATGCGAATTGCTGCGAGGTTCAGCGTGCGGTGCTCGAGCAATCTGGCCGCCTGATTTCCCTGCTGCCGATCGAATCGGCGGCCATGCGAAACGCCGACTACAAGCTGGTGCGCAACACCTTCCTCGCCTGGGATGCGAACAGCCAGGCGTGCGTGAAGCAGACCTCCAACGAGTTCTATGCGGTGGACCAGGCCGTGCCCAGGCCAAAGCTGGACACCGCGGGCGCCGACCTGATGACCCAGCCGCTCACCGATACGCTGCAGGCTGTCTACAACGATTTGTCTGCGCAATTGGCTGCGTTGCAGGGCACGCAGAAGACTTGCAAGGGGGACGGCAATGCCGATGGCGTGGTCGACGCAGGCGACCTGGCCAATGTCATTTCACTGGCGCGCAACTGGAAGCGGTCCAGCGTCTATGACGTGAACCTCGACGGGGTCACTGATCAGTCCGATGTGGAACTGGTTCGAGCGGCGGTGGGCTGCACGATTTGAGCGGCAAGGCGGCGAATGCGCCGGCGCTCGCCATGCGAGGCCGGCCCTCAGGCCCGCCTCACCGATCAGGACTCAGGCGCCTTTGGCCGGGCGGAACAGCCCGCACAGCTTGTTGCCGTCCGGGTCGCGCAGATAGACCAGATAGAGCTTGCCTGCCGGGCCTTCACGGTAGCCGGGCGGGTCTTCGCAGGTCGTGCCGCCGTTGGCGACGCCCGCTGCATGAAAGGCATCGGCCTGCTCGGGCGACTGCATCTGAAAGCCCAGTGTGCTGCCATTGCCGAAGGTGGCCGGTTCGCCATTGATGGGCGTCGTGATCGCAAAGGTGCCGGCCGCGGTGCGGTAGAAATACCGGTTGCGGTTGGCCACGCCCGGGGCAATGCCCAGCGTGCCCAGCAGGGCGTCGTAGAACTTGCGCGAGGCTTCGAGGTCGTTTACACCGACCATCACGTGACTGAACATGACTTGCTCCGTGTGTTGCCCCGTAGGGGGCTGGTTGTTGTCGAGCGGATGGTAACTGACCGAGTTGCGCGTCCCCTCCGCTTGCGGGTTGGCACAGCGGATCATTAGTATCCGAAAATGCTTGCTTTGGAACAATCCAGATGCAAGTCCCGGTTGCCCTTGAGTCGCGACGATGCGCGTCAGGATGCCATCGGTTTGGCGCTGGTGATGTCGTCCGAATTTCGTTCATGAAGCACGGAGAGTTCGATGAATCGGATCATGCATGGTGTCCTGGCAAGCTGCATTGCACTGACTGCCAGTGCAGTGTCTGCCCAGCCAGCAAAGACGATCTATGTCGGGGGTGAGATTCTCACGATGAAGGGGAAGCAGCCCCAATACGTACAGGCGTTGGCTGTGCGCGACGGTCGTATCGCCGCGGCCGGCACACGTGCCTCAGTGATGCGGCTGGCAGGCGCAGACACCGAGATCGTCGATCTCAAAGGCCGAACGATGTTGCCCGGGTTCATTGACGGCCACGGTCACCTGGGTCTTGCGATTCAGTGGCAGCAATATGCCTGGTTACGAACCCCGCAGATCGATTCCATCCCCAAGCTGCTTGACGCGCTGCGTGATCACGTCAAAAAAATGAGCCTGCAGCCGGGTGACTGGATCGTGGGAAATGGCTATGACCCCAGCCTCTTGAAGGAAAAACGGCACCCGACCGCAGCCGAGCTCGACACCGTTTCTACCGAGTCGCCGGTCTTCCTGATTCACGCGTCGGGCCACGCGGGCGTGGCCAACAGTCTGCTGCTCAAGCGAAACGGAATTACCGCTGATACACCTGACCCTGAAGGCGGGGCCATCGGTCGAATCGCTGGTTCGAAGGAACCCAACGGGTTGCTCGAGGAGGTCCCTCACATGGCATTGTTGCGCAGCATGCCGCCGCTGACCGCTCGAACTGCGCCCAAGTATGTTCAGTCAGCTCTGCAAGACGTTGCACGGGTGGGCATCACAACCGTTCGGGAGGACTTCGCGGCGACCGCGGAACTCGCGCTGCTCGTCGACGCCGCCCGCGCAAGTCAGTTGAATCTGGATGTCATTGTCCATGTCGTCGATGGATTCGGCGCGCAGCTCATGACGATTGCCCGCTCGCCGTCCGATGTGCCGATTCGGGAAATTGTCGGCTCGACCACGACGATCAACGACGGTGCCGAGCGCGCAATGCGCGCGGCACCTGAATTCACTCGGGATTATGTGAATCGTCTGCGGATAGCAGGGGTCAAGTTCCATGCCGATGGTGCGCCCACGGCAGGGACCGCTTTGCTGCGCAAGCCGTACTCGTCGATCCTGCCCGGCAAGGATGCGAACTACCTCGGGATTCCGACGCTGACGGCCGCGCAATGGGATGCGATTGTCGACACCTGGTATCCGAGCCGCTTCCAGATGCTGGTTCATGCCAACGGAGACGGTGCAATCCAGCAGATGATAGACGCCATCGCGCGGGCACGCACCAAGCACGGCGTGGCCGACAAGCGGCCGGTGATGATCCATGCAGCGATGGCCTCCGAATCCCAGATGCGTCAGATCCAGGCCAATGGCATCACGCCCTCCTTCTACGCGTCGATGATCCCGATCGGCGCCCAGCTCTACGAGGCCAACATCGGCGAGCGGGCCCAGACGATGCAGCCGGCGAAGTATGCGGAAAAGCTGGGTATACCTTTCACGCTGCATAACGACGCGCCGCTCGTGCCCTGGGACATCCTGCCGTTGGTTGAATCGGCAGTGACCCGGCGCAACGACACCAACGGCCGAGTCTACGGCCCCGCCTTGCGAATCGGCGCCTATCCGGCGCTGGTCGCCGTCACGCGGCATGCAGCCTATCAGGCCTTCGAGGAAAAGACGAAGGGCACGATCGAGCCCGGCAAGCTCGCCGATCTGGTGATCCTGGATCGCAATCCGTTGAAAGTGAAGCCGGAGCAGATTCGCTCGATCAAGGTCATGCAGACGATCAAGGATGGCGTGCCGATCTTCACTCGCTGAGACCTGCCATTCAGCCCCATGGATAGGTCATTGAATCGCTCAATGACTCATCCATCAGGCTGAGATTTCACCCTTTACAGGCAAAAGCTCCCGAGCGTACCGCCCCTTATTTCAGGTCGAACCGATCCGCATTCATCACCTTGCACCAGGCCGCCACGAAGTCGCGCACGAACTTGTCCTTCGAATCATCCTGCGCATAGACCTCGGCGAGTGCACGCAACTGCGAGTTCGACCCGAACACCAGGTCCACGCGCGTCGCGGTCCACTTGGGCGCACCTGTCTTGCGGTCGCGACCCGCGTAGGCGTTGTCGCCTGTGGGTGACCACACCGTGTTCATGTCGACCAGATTGGCGAAGAAGTCAGGGGTCAACTGACCGGGGCGCTGAGTGAACACACCGTGCGGCGACCCAGCCGTGTTGGCACCCAGCACGCGCAAGCCGCCCACCAGCACGGTCATCTCGGGTGCGCTCAGGCCCAGCAACTGGGCCTTGTCGAGCAGCCTGTGCTCGGGCGACACCCGCGAGCCCGCCTTGAGGTAATTGCGAAAGCCATCGGCCAGGGGCTCGAGCACCCCGAACGAGTCGACATCGGTCTGCTCCAACGAGGCATCCATTCGGCCCGGCGTGAAGGGCACCTGGATCTCGTGGCCTGCGGCCTTCGCGGCCGACTCGATGGCCGCGCTGCCCGCCAGCACGATCAGGTCCGCGAGCGACACCTTCTTGCCGGCGCCGGCATTGAAGGTCGATTGAATTTTCTCGAGCGCGGCAAGCACGCGGGCCAGTTGCTCAGGCTGGTTCGCTTCCCAGTCTTTTTGCGGGGCCAGGCGAATGCGTGCGCCATTGGCGCCACCGCGACGGTCCGACCCGCGATAGGTCGACGCCGACGCCCAGGCGGTCGAGACCAGTTCGGCCACCGACAGCCCCGCCGCCAGGATGTGAGCCTTGAGGCTGGCAATGTCCTGCGCATTGATCAGCGGGTGATTCACCGCAGGAATCGGGTCCTGCCAGATCAGGTCTTCCGCCGGCACCTCGGGACCCAGGTACAGGGACTTGGGGCCCATGTCGCGGTGGGTGAGCTTGAACCAGGCGCGCGCGTAGGCGTCGGCAAACTCGTCCGGGTGAGCCTGGAAGTGGCGGGCGATCTTCTCGTAGGCCGGATCGAACTTCAGCGAGAGGTCCGCCGTGGTCATCTGCGGCGCATGCTTCTTGTTCGGGTCATGCGCGTCCGGAATCATGTCCTCGGGGGCGACGTTCTTCGCCTGCCACTGGATGGCGCCGGCCGGACTGTTCACTTGCTCCCACTCGTACTTGAAGAGCACCTTCAGATAGCCCATGTCCCAGGTCGTGGGATTCGGCTTCCAGGCACCTTCAAAGCCGCTGGTGGTGGTGTCGCCTGCCTTGCCGCTGCCGTGAGTGTTGATCCAGCCAAAGCCCATGGCCTCGATGGGTGCAGCCTCGGGCTCGGGGCCGACCTTGGCCGGATCACCGGCGCCATGCATCTTGCCGAAGGTGTGGCCACCGGCCACCAGAGCCACGGTTTCGTAGTCGTTCATGGCCATGCGCGCAAAGGTCTCGCGCACATCGCGCCCCGATGCGACCGGATCCGGCTTGCCATCGGGGCCCTGCGGGTTCACGTAGATCAGGCCCATCTGCACTGCAGCCAGCGGGTTTTCAAGCTCGCGCTCGCCGCTGTAGCGACTGTCGGCCTTGTCGCTGGTGGCCAGCCACTCCTTCTCTGCGCCCCAGTAGACGTCTTCTTCCGGTGCCCAGATGTCTGCACGGCCGCCGCCGAAACCGAAAGTCTTGAAGCCCATGGTTTCCATGGCCACATTGCCGGCGAGGATGAAGAGGTCAGCCCACGAGATGGCGTTGCCGTAGCGCTTCTTGATCGGCCACAGCAGGCGGCGTGCCTTGTCGAGATTGCCGTTGTCGGGCCAGCTGTTGAGCGGCGCAAAGCGCTGATTGCCCGTGTTGGCCCCACCGCGTCCGTCGGCAGTTCGATAGGTGCCGGCCGCGTGCCAGGCCATGCGGATCATCAGTCCGCCGTAGTGACCCCAATCGGCCGGCCACCAGTCCTGCGACTGCGTCATCAACGCGGCGAGGTCACGCTTTAGCGCGGCGTAATCAAGCTTCTTGAAGGCCTGCGCGTAATTGAAGTCGGGGCCCATCGGATTGGACGCCGGCTGATGCTGATGCAGGATGGCGAGATTCAATTGATGGGGCCACCAGTCGGCATTGGACTGGGCGCCTTGCTGGGCACGCGCGCCACCGGCGGCGTGGACAGGGCATTGGGAGGGGCTGGCAGACTGGCTCATGGAGGGATTCCTCAGTCGGATCGGGGGTTCGTGCGCATTCGAGTGGCTGCGCTTGTACGAGGTGCCGCGTCGTGGCGCGGCGGCTCACTGTGGGCCGGGTCGTGCGCTGCGTCCATTCAATTCTTTCGATGGATCTGATAGGCGTGGCGATCAAGGCTGTGCCCCGAGTGTTCCGACCATGAACTGATGAGTCCGCTGAGGCGAGCGCGGTGCCTGGCCGATCCTCATCGCAGCAGAGGGCGCCAGTTGCCGTGAAACCCGGCCGGCACGCGGCTGCTCAGGTGAGCCAGTGCGATGGGGCCGGCAGCAATGTCGGTGGCTTCGAACACGGCCAGATCGCTGCGGTTGTCCATGCCGCGGTAAACGGTACACAGCACCCAGCCATCGCCTTCGACCGAGGTTTCGGTGCGTGGCACGAACACCGGTTCACCGCAATGGTCACCCTCGGCGGGCATCCAGCTGTGTGAGACCCCGCTGTGCAAGTCGATGTGCACGAGGCCATCGGTTGCGCTGCGCCCTCGTTGCGCGTCGGTGATCTGACCGCTCACGAACCAGCCGTGTCGGTACTCGCTCATGCACAAGCGCTCGTCGAAGCGTGGAAACTCACCGGCCCGGTCATCGAGTTGCCGCTCGTGGATGCCGGTATGTGCACCCTGTGGGTCGATCGTCCAGCGGAACAGCCGTGCGCGCGCTGAGTGGGGGCTGGAAGGCGTGCCATCGGGCAGCGGAAACAGCGGCGCCACGTCG
>JBILSK010000096.1:0-7076 GCA_044372165.1 Burkholderiaceae bacterium
GAGGGGGGGAATCCTATGCAGGCGGTCGTTCGATCGCGACCCCCTTCGGCGAGGTGCATGCGTCCAATCTCACGCCGCATCGCGTGGCAGGCATCGGCGCCTGGACGGCTGACGATTTCTGGCGCGCACTTCACGAGGGCCGCTCGCGCGATGGGCGTGCGCTCAACCCGGCCTTTCCCTACACCGAATTCACCCGCATGAGCCGCGCCGATTCGGACGCCTTGTTCGCCTGGTTGCGCACCCTGCCAGCGGTCGATCGACCGAATCGTCCGCATGCCCTGCGTTTCCCCTTCAACCTGCAATGGGGGATCGAAGTCTGGAGAGTCATCTATTTCAAGCCGGCTGTCTTTCAGCCCGAACCCGGTCGCGATGCGCTGTGGAACCGGGGCGCCTACCTCGTGCAGGCGTTGGGCCACTGCGGGGCCTGCCACACCGGGCGCAATGCGCTTGGGGCACCCACCGGCACGCCCTTGGCGGGTGCGGCGCTGAGTCCACAAGGCTGGCACGCGCCCTCGCTGCTCGACCCCCAGGCCGGAGCCCTGCTCGGTGGCTCAGGGCCGCTTGCGCAGCAGTGGCTGGCGACGGGCGTTACCGTACAGGCTGTTGCCACCGGTCCGATGGCGCGGGTGATCACCGACAGCCTGCAATACCTGACGCCAGGCGACCGGGCAGCGATGGCGACCTACCTCGCATCGATCGCTCGTGCCAGGCCCGCGTCGGCCCATTCCTCGGCGCGCCTGGCGGCTGCCGAGGCCCCGGCTTCGCTGCTGGAAAGCGGCCAGACGCTCTACGGCACGCACTGCGCGCAGTGCCATGGCGATCGCGGCGAAGGTGCGCCCCCTCGCCTGCCAGCCCTGGCGGGGAATCGTGCGGTCGTGCAAGAGCCGGCGACCAATGCGATTCGTGCCGTGCTGCATGGTGGCTTCGCACCGGCCACGGCCGGTCAGCCGCGGCCTTGGGGCATGCCCCCCTTCGGGCCGCAGCTCAGCGATCGGGAGGTCGCTGCGGTGCTCACCTGGATGCGCGCGAGCTGGGGTCATCGTGCCTCGGCGGTCGAGCCCAGGGAAGTGAACCGCCTGCGCCCGGTTCCGCTCGATTGATCCGCCCGCAGCGCCCGTGCGCGGGGCGCCGGGCCGCGCTCAGGCGGTGCCTGCGTCGTGGCCCAGAGGGTCGAGCACCAGGGCACGCGCGTCGGTGCGCACCATGTCCATGAAGGCGCGCGCCACCGGTGACACCTGCTTGCCGATCGGATAGACGAACTGCCAGGGCCGTTCGATCGGCATGCCTTCCACATCCAGCACGGCGAGGTGCGGATTTTCCGTGTCCAGTCCCAGGGTGTGACGCGACATGATGGACAGGCCCAGTCCGGCCAGGATTGCCTGACGGATGGCCTCGTTGGTGGACAGTTCCATGCGAACTTGAGGCGCGATGCCGTGTCGATCGAATACTTCCCACGCCACCTGGCGCGTCCCCGAGCCGGGCTCTCGCATCAGGAAGGGCTGCTCGGCCAGGGCCACGAAGGGGATCCGGTGTGCCCTCGCCAATGGATGGTCGGCTCGCGCAAAGACCACCATCGGGTTGTCAAGGATGGGCGCGCAGACCACCTCGATCTCGCTGGGCGGATTGGCGAAGATGTAGAGGTCGTCCTCGTTGCGGGCCAGGCGCTCGATCAGGCCCTGCCGGTTGTGGATCTGCAGCGAGACTGTGATGTCAGGGTGTTTCGCGACGAAGCTGGCCAGCAGCCGAGGTGCGAAGTACTTGCCGGTGGTGCTGACCGCCAGTCGCAAGCGCCCACCTTGCAGCCCACGCATGCGTGACAGGTCTTCTTCGAGGCGGCCGAGGGTGTCGAACAGCTCGTTCACGACCTGATGCAGCACTTTGCCGGCCCCCGTCAGATGGACCTTGCGGCCGATCTGCTCGAACAGCGGCAGGCCAAGCGTCTCGGACAGCTTGCGGATCTGGGTGGAGACGGTAGGCTGGGCCAGATGCAGGGCAGCGGCCGCGCGAGTGAAGCTGCCCAGTCTGGCAGCGGCTTCGAAGACCGCGAGCTGCGGCAACATGCCATGACGCAGCAAGCGCCTCAGATTGGCGTGGAGCATGACAAGCCTCTGCCTGTTGGCAAAGGTCTCGCCCGCCATGCAACCGGACCGTCCGGCTGCAGACCCAAGGGACCGGGGCGAACCCGAATTGACGATCCCGAGGCACAGGCCGAGACGGCCCGGAGCTACTCCCGCTTTGCTTCTGGCTGTGAGTCTGACCCGCGCGCCCGACCCCGCAAGGAGACAACCCTGACGTCCGTGTGGAATTGCAGCGCAGGCCGTTCTTGCACCGTCATCCATCGCGTGACACGATGCGACCCTTCGAAGGCACCGATCTGATCGCCAAACGTGATGCAAAGCATCCAAAAAATAGACTGGTCGACCCGTCGCAGCCTCGAAACAATCAAAACTTTTTACCTGATGGATTCTCCTGGGGTGCAATCGTGGACTGGATGGTCTCAACCGAATTTCTTTCTGCGCTGGCAGCGATCGTCGTCATCGACCTCGTGCTAGCGGGCGACAACGCGATCGTCATCGCACTGGCGGCGCGCAGTCTTCCGCCTGCGCTGCAAAAGCGCGCCATCATCTGGGGTACCGTGGGCGCCATCGTCGTGCGCAGTCTCATGACGCTCGCGGTGGTCTGGCTGCTGAACATTCCTGGCCTGATGCTCGCGGGTGGCGCCTTGCTGATCTGGATCGCCTACAAGCTGCTGGCAGATGGCGGGCAGGACGACGGGGAGCACGGACCGGCGGCCACCACGTTCGTGGGTGCGATGAAGACCATCGTGATCGCCGATGCCGTGATGGGACTGGACAACGTGCTGGCCGTCGCAGGTGCGGCACAAGGCAGTTACGTGCTGGTGGTGCTGGGCTTGCTGATCAGCATCCCGATCGTGATCTGGGGCTCGACCCTGATCCTCAAGTGGGTCGAGCGCTATCCCGCCATCGTCTATGTGGGCGCCGGTGTGCTGGCCTGGACCGCCGCCAAGATGATGACCAGCGAGCCTCTGGTGCAGCCCTGGCTGGAGGCCTCGCCCTGGATCGCGCCGACCGTGTTTGCGGTGGTCATCGGCGGGGTATTGGGGGCGGGCTGGCTGGCCAATCGACGCCCCCAACCCGACACCCGCCCGTGAACCATGGCGTGAACCACGACGAGTACCGCCGTGGTTCACGCCGTGAGTGCCGCAACCACACCCCGCGCACAGTCTTTCCAGTCGTCTGAACCCACGTCGTGGGAGACGCTTGATGACGATGTCCCCAACGGAGTTCGTGCGGTCTGGCACCAGGAGCGCGCAACGGCCGCATTGACGGAAGCCCGGGCCGGCGGACTGCTTGCCCTGGTGATCGCAGCAATCGACTGAGTCAGGACGATGGGGTCAACGAATCGGCACGAAGCGATCGTTGACCAGGGTGGTCAGTACCCCGCTGCGGATGTCGAAGCGGAAGCCTTGCAGGCGCAACTCACCGAGCCTGATGGCTTCCGCGATCCACGGGAAGGTGGACAGGTTGGCCAGCGAGATCCGCACCACTTCCATCTCGCATTCGCACAGCATGTCTTCCCGCGAGAGCTGCCGAGGCAGACTGTCGAGCGCGCGTTCGGCAATCTTCATCCAGGGTTCGACGAAGTCGCGCGCCGCGAGCGGCGCGCCTTCGACCATGCTCTGCACGCCGCCGCACAGGGCGTGGCCGACCACCGCGATGCGTGACACCTTCAGCACGCGCACGCCGAACTCAAGCGCCGCGCTGGTGCCGTGATAGCCGGTGTCCGGGCTGTAGGGCGGCACCAGGCCTGCCACATTGCGCACCACGAACAGTTCGCCCGGCCCGGCATCGAAGATCGTCTGAGGATCGACCCGCGAATCCGAGCAGGCGATCACCATGGTCGAGGGGCGTTGTCCGCGATGAGCCAGTTCTTCGTAGCGGGCGCGCTCGGTGGGCCAGGTCTCGGCGCGAAAGCGCCGGTGTCCTTCGATGAGAGGATCCATGAGAGGGGCAAGCAGCTCCGGGAGGAAGACTCAAGTATTGCAGAGCGGCTCAGCGGCCCAGGGTCACCGTGCCTGTCGGTGTCGAGAATCGGGCGCTCAGGCCGGGCTCATCCGATACGGCCCAGTCGATCTTCACGGGCGAGCGCACGGCCGGCCGGCGTTCGATCACCTCGCGCAGGCCGCGCACGGTGAGCGATTCGAGCTTGACCCCGACATCGGGCAGTCGAGCCGAGGGGTGCAGGCGATCCGGCACATCCCACTGGATCAGGGTTGGCAGCAGGCCATCGGCGGCAGGGCGTCCGCCCGACGCAATGCAGATGCGCCAGTTCAACTCGCCACGGGTCATGGGCGTGGGCCGCCCCTGCAGGTACTGCAGACTGGCCATGGCGGCGTCCATGTCATCGGTGCGGCACAGCCAGTGCACCAGGACGGGCGCCCGTTTCATGCGGGCCTTCAGTTCGGGGGTATCGAGCATGAAGGGGCGGGGCGCGTCCGGTTGTCGCTGGGACGGATCGGCTGCGATCAGCTCGAGGTAGACGCCCGAGCCCAGTTGCAGCAGCCGATTGTGCGTGCCCCAGCCCGGGTGCTGGCCACCCGGCGACAGACTGATGCCCAGTTTGTCGCGCAGCCAGGCTTCGCCGCTGTCCAGGTCGGTGGCAGCGATGACCAGGTGGTCGAGTTCGATCTTCATGGCTGCGCCTTGCGGGCGTGCGCCCAAGTAGAATGCGAACCCATGTTAACCGAACACAAAGAGCGCCTGGCTCGCGCCTTCGAAGCCGCGGCCCTGCAACTGGCGCAAGCCTCGAACGATTCGGCGACCCTGGAGATCGTGGCGCGCGCCCGCGCGCTGCTCGACCGTCCCAAGCAGGCCGAGCACGGCGATCTGGCCTGCAATCTGGCCATGCAGATCGCCAAGCCCTTGAAATCCAATCCCCGCGCGATCGCGCAGGCGCTGATCGACGCGGTGCTCGCATCGGATGCCGGCGCCTTGCTGCACTCGGCCGAGATCGCCGGGCCCGGATTCGTGAACCTGAGGTTGACCGCGCACGCTCGCCGCGAGGTGATTGCCCGCATCTTCAGCCAGGCCGAGCGCTTCGGCTCGAACGATTCCGGGGCGGGTCGCCCGGTGGTGGTCGAGTTTGTCTCGGCCAATCCGACCGGTCCGCTGCATGTGGGGCATGGCCGCCAGGGCGCACTGGGCGATGCGATTGCGGCATTGCTTCAGGCCAGCGGCTGGGCCGTGCAGCGCGAGTTCTACTACAACGACGCGGGCGCCCAGATCGCCAATCTGGCGCTGTCGGTGCAGGCGCGGGCACGGGGCCTGTCGCCGGACGACGAGCGCTTTCCGAAGGACGGCTATCGGGGCGACTACATCGCCGACATCGCGCGCGACTACATGGCCGGTGCGACCGTCTCGGCGCAGCGGGTCGACGCGGTCACGGGTCAAGGCAATCCGGAAGACCTCGATGCCATCCGCGCCTTTGCGGTCGCTTATCTGCGTCGCGAACAGGACCTCGACCTGCAGGCCTTCGGGGTGCACTTCGATGTCTATTCGCTCGAGTCCGCGCTCTATGTCGATGGCAAGGTCGAGGCCGCGGTGACCGGGCTGGTCAACAGCGGTCACACCTACGAACTCGATGGTGCGCTGTGGCTGAAGTCGACCGATTTCGGCGACGACAAGGACCGCGTCATGCGCAAGTCCGAGGGCGGCTACACCTACTTCGTGCCCGATGTCGCCTATCACGTGACCAAATGGGAACGCGGCTTCAGGAAGGCGATCAACGTCCAGGGCTCTGACCACCACGGCACGATCGCCCGCGTGCGGGCCGGTCTGCAGGCGCTGGACATCGGCATTCCCAAGGGGTTTCCCGACTACATCCTGCACAAGATGGTCACGGTGATGCGCGGCGGCGAGGAGGTGAAGATCTCCAAGCGAGCGGGTGCCTATGTCACCTTGCGCGACCTGATCGAATGGTCGGGCGGCATCGTTGACGGCGACCCGCCCGAGGGTGTCGCGCGCGAGGAAGCGATTCGTCGGGGGCGCGACGCGGTACGCTTCTTTCTCATCCAGAGAAAGGCCGACACCGAGTTCATCTTCGATGTCGATCTTGCCCTGGCCCGCAACGACGAGAACCCGGTGTACTACGTCCAGTACGCGCATGCCCGCATCTGCTCGGTTCTGGCGCAGGCGCTCGCGCTGGAACCCGGTGCGGACGAAAGCCTGCTGCGGGCGGCCGATTGCACCCTGCTCGAGTCCGCGCGCGAGTTCTCGCTGATGGGTCGGCTGGCCGAGTTTCCCGAGATCGTTCGCGTGGCCGGCGAGGACCTGGCGCCGCATGCGCTGGCCTTCTGGCTCAAGGACCTCGCGGCAGAATTCCATGGCTACTACAACGCCGAGCGCTTCCTGGTCGATGATCCCGCCCTGCGTCGTGCGCGCATGGCGCTGCTGCTGGCGGTGCGCCAGGTGCTGCGCAACGGCTTGGGCCTGATCGGCGTGTCTGCGCCCGATCGCATGTGAAAGAAGGGTGAACCCGATGGCGAAGACCTCCCCCCGCCTGTCGTCCCGCCCGGGGCGTCGTGCCGGCCGCGGCGGCATTCTGATGGGCTTGCTGATCGGCCTGCTGGTCGGGTTGGCACTGGCGGTGGCGGTCGCGCTGTTCATGTCGCGCTCGTCCGTGCCCTTCACCGATCGCGGCAAACGCCCCGACAAGGTGACCGAACCGATGCGCGGCGACGAACTGCCCGATCCCAATCGCAATGCGGCCAAGGTGATCCCGCCACCGCCCCCGGTGATCGAGCCGCCGCGAGACAGTTCGACCGACGCACCGGCCGACACGCCTGCGCCCGCCGCCGACGGTTCGGCCGCGACGCCGGGCGCTGTGCCGGTTCCGCTTGAGCCGTCCAGTGCACCGGTCGCGGCACCGGCCGCGCCGGTCGACGACAAGTCGGCCTACGTGCTGCAGGTAGGCGCCTTCAAGGGCCAGGAAGATGCCGAAGCAATGAAGGGCAAGCTTGCGCTCATCGGCTTCGAAGCCCGCATCCAGACGGCCGA
>JBILSK010000097.1:0-7058 GCA_044372165.1 Burkholderiaceae bacterium
GCAATGCGTGCCGCCCAGCAGGCCCAGGGCGCCTGCCGAGCCCACCACGGCGAGCAGGCTCATCGACTCAGGCTCATCGACTCAGGCTCAGGGACGAGTGCCCTGACCCGCGCCCTGGCGGGATCCGCTCGGTTCGACCTTGGACGGTGGCGGGTCGGCCGGTTGCGCCAGGATCCAGGTCAGGATGCCGAAGACGGTCGAGACCGCCCAGAACGCCAGGAAGGCCAGCGAGTAGACCGTCTCCGCGTCGGTGTCCAGGGTCAGTCCGAACAGGTTGATGTCATGCGGATCGAAGCCCGCGAAGACCAGCGTCTCGAGCACGCAGGCGGCCATGAAGGCTGGCCACAGCACGATGATCCACTCACGAACCGATTGCGGCATCCCGTTTCCTTGTTCTTGTCTGGCCCGTGTGCCGCGACCGGCTCAGGGCTTGGCGCCGCCCGCGCCGGTCAACAGCAGCTTGGTGTCACCCTGAAAGGTCACGCGCTGCATCACCAGCCGCCAGTCGTCGCCTTCCAGGGCGATGTTCCAGTTGCCACCGCCAGGCATGCCCTGCACAGGCAATGTCGTGTCCTGCGGACGGTAACTGCCGTCAGGTTGGATGGCCAGGGCAATGCGACGGTCCTGGTCCTTGCTCACTGGATGGGTCAGCAGCAGCAGCAGGGCCTCCGGGGGGCGAGCCAACCCGCCAAGCCGCACGCTCGGGCCGGCACTGGCTGACAACGACACCTCGGCCTGGACGCCGACCATCCGGGCGCGCTCCTCGCGCTGCAGGACCCGGTTGACCGCCAAACCACGCCGATAGTGGTCGTCGGCGACATCACTGTCGGCGCGTTGCGCGGCAATCCACCAGGTGGTCAAGCCGGCCACCACCGTCAGGGCCGGGATGCCCCAGACCATCCAGACCAGCGGCTCCTTCCAGGCAGGACGTGGCGCGGCAGGCGCGGCGGACGGGGCGGTGGCAGGCAGGGGAGAGGACATCATCGGGGCACCATGAACGTGGCTTTTTCGGTCCGTGATCCGACCGTGTCGCCTTCGGGACGAATGAGGAAGTGGATGGTGTTGGCGCCCGGCTTGCCGATATCCGGGCTGATCCGGACATTCACCGGAACGGCGCGATTGGCCGTTGCCGGAACGTCGAACTGCTGCGGGCCTTCGATGCGAATGCCCTCAATGCCTTCGACGCCAACCTGGATGCGAACCGGACGTTCCGATGCATTCATGAAGTGGACGCGATAGGTGTTTTCGATGTCGCCGCCCTCGACGATGCGGGCCAGCGCATTGCGGTCGCGGATGATGTCGACCTTCAGCGGGTTGCGGGTGGCCAGCGACCCCAGCAGCGCGCCCATCAGCACCAGCAGCAGCAGTGCGTAGACGACGACGCGGGGTCGCAGCAGGTGGCCGCGCATGCCGGTGCCCTGGATGTTTTCCTCGACGGCCCGGGAGGTGGCGTAGCGCACCAGCCCGCGCGGGTACTGCATCTTGTCCATGACGGTGTCGCACACATCGATGCAGGCGCCGCAGCCGATGCATTCGTATTGCTGACCCTGGCGGATATCGATGCCGGTGGGGCAGACCTGCACGCACAGCGTGCAGTCGATGCAGCTGCCCAGGCCGGCTGCGGCCGCATCGACCTTGCGACCGCGCGACCCGCGGGGTTCGCCGCGATGCGCGTCATAGGTGACCACCAGCGTGTCGCGGTCGAACATCGCGCCCTGAAAGCGCGCGTAGGGGCACATGTACTTGCAGACCTGCTCGCGCATGAAGCCGGCATTGCCCCAGGTGGCAAAGCTGTAGAACAGCCACCAGAACAGCTGCCAGGCGCTCAGTTGCAGAGTCAGGATCTGACCGGCGAGCTCGCGGATCGGGGAGAAGTAGCCGATGAAGGTGAAGCCGGTGAACAGCGCGAGCAGTACCCACAGGGTGTGCTTGGTGGCCTTGAGGCGCAGCTTGCGCAGGGTCCAGGGGCCGGCGTCGAGTTTCATCTGGGCTGGGCGGTCGCCTTCGACGCGCTGCTCCACCCACATGAACAGTTCGGTGTAGACCGTCTGTGGACAGGCATAGCCGCACCACAGGCGGCCGGCCACCGCGGTGAAGAAGAACAGCGACAGGGCCGCGATCACCAGCAGGCCGGCCAGGTAGATGAAGTCCTGGGGCCAGAGCACCACACCGAACAGATAGAACTTGCGGGCGCCTAGATCGAAGAGCACGGCCTGGCGGCCGTTCCAGCTCAGCCAGGGCAGGCCGTAGAAGAGAATCTGGGTGAAGAAGACCGCGAGCCAGCGCAGGCGGGTGAATCGTCCGCTGACCGAGCGCGGATAGATCTTGCCGTGCGATTCGTACAACGAGAACAGGCCACCGCCCTCGGCCGGAGCCGGCACGATGGGAATGACCTTGGGGGAGGGGGAAGGAGAGGGTGCGTCCGACATGGAGAGTGACCTGCGACCCCGGGGCCACCGGGGGTCATGGGATCCGGGCGGTTCAGCCCGGACCCGGGGGGAACCTCAGCGCCTGGGCCTCAGGGTTTGTCGCCCGCGCCCTGGGATAAACCGAGCACGTAAGCCGACAGCACGTGGATCTGGCCTGCGGTGAGCTTGTCCTCCCAGGCGGGCATCTGATTGTCCTTGCCGGCATTGATGATCGCAATCACCGATTGCAGGCCACCGCCGTGCAGCCAGATGCGGTCGGTCAGGTTGGGCGCACCGAGCGCCTGGTTGCCTTCACCCTTGGGGCCGTGGCACGCGGCGCAGGCGGTGAACTTGCCTTTGCCGAGTTCAGCCTTCACCGGGTCGCTCGATGCGCCCGACAGGGACATCACGTATTGCGCGACGTTCTCGACATCTGCCGCACCACCCAGTGCCGCAGCCATCGGCGGCATGATCCCGTGGCGGCCCTTGGCAAGCGTCTGCACGATCTGCTCGGGAGCGTTGCCATAAAGCCAGTCACCGTCGGTGAGGTTGGGGAAGCTCTTGGCGCCGCGACCGTCCGAACCGTGGCATTGCGCGCAGTTGTTCAGGAACAGGCGCTCGCCGATGGCCTTGGCCTGAGGGTCCCCGATCAGTTCCTTGACCGGCTTGGCCTGGAAGGTCGCGTAGAGCGGTGCGATCTGGGCAGTCAGTTCCTGCGCTTCCTTGTCGTGCTGAGCGGTGGTGCTCCAGTTGAGCGAGCCGGCATAGGTGCCCAGGCCCGGGTACATCCACAGATAGATGCCACCGAACACGATGGTGAGCACGAACAGGATCACCCACCAGCGCGGCAGGGGGTTGTTGGCCTCGCGCAGATCGCCGTCCCACACGTGACCGGTGGTGTTGTCGGCAGTGGTGGGCGGCCGACGACTGTTGACGATGAGCAGGAACAGGCAGAACACGATCGACGCGATCGTGGTGATCGCGATGTAGGGCGACCAGAAGCCGCTGACGAAGTCCGACATGACGGTTTCCCTCAATCCTTGAAGGGCAGCTGGGCGTCCTCCTCGAACCGCGCCTTGTTGCGCGGCGAGTAGGCCCAGACGGCGATGCCCACGAAGCAGGCGAGCGAGATCGCGGTGATCACACCGCGCAGCAGGTTGATGTCCATGGCAGCGCTCCTTACTTGATGGCAGTGCCCAGACCCTGCAGGTAGGCGATCAACGCCTCCATCTCGGTCTTGCCCTTGACGACTTCGGGCGCCTTGGCGATGTCTTCGTCCGAATAGGGGACGCCGACAGTGCGCAGGGCACGCATGTTGGCCTGGATGGTCTTGCCGTTGACCGTCGCCTTGGCCAGCCACGGATAGCCGGGCATGTTGGACTCGGGCACCAGATCGCGCGGGTTGGTCAGGTGCACCCGATGCCATTCGTCGTTGTAGCGTCCGCCCACGCGGGCCAGATCCGGGCCGGTGCGCTTGCTGCCCCACTGGAAGGGGTGATCCCAGACCGACTCGCCGGCCACCGAATAGGGGCCGTAGCGCAGCGTCTCGGCGCGCATCGGGCGAATCATCTGAGAGTGGCAGTTGTAGCAGCCTTCGCGCAGGTAGACGTCGCGACCCGCCACCTGCAGCGCGTCATAGGGCTTGAGACCCTTGACCGGCTCGGTCGTGGATTTCTGGAAGTACAGCGGCACGATCTCGACCAACCCGCCGACCGTGACGGTCAGCAGGGTGAGCACGATCAGCAGCATGACGTTGGTTTCGATCTTCTCGTGACTGAATGCCATGTTCTTCTTCTCCTGCTCGCGTCAGGCGTGAGCCGGTGCAGCCAGCACCGGAGCATCGACGGCCTTGCCGGCCGACACCGTCTTGGCGACGTTCCAGGCCATGATCAGCATGCCGCTCAGGTAGAGCAGGCCGCCGAGCAGGCGCACGTAGTAGTACGGATAGCTGGCCTTCACCGATTCGACGAACGAGTAGGTGAGCGTGCCGTCCGGTTCGACCGCGCGCCACATCAGGCCCTGGGTCACGCCGCTGATCCACATCGAGACCGCGTAGAGCACGATGCCGATCGTGGCCACCCAGAAGTGGATCTCGATGGCACGGATGCTGTGCATGCGCTCGCGACCGAACAGGCGCGGCACCAGGTAGTAAAGGCTGCCCATGGACACCAGACCGACCCAGCCCAGTGCACCCGAATGCACGTGACCGATGGTCCAGTCCGTGTAGTGCGACAGCGCGTTGACCGTCTTGATCGACATCATCGGACCCTCGAAGGTCGACATGCCGTAGAAGGAGAGGGACACGATCAGGAAGCGCAGGATCGGGTCGTCGCGCAGTTTGTGCCAGACACCCGACAGGGTCATGATCCCGTTGATCATGCCGCCCCAGGACGGCGCAAGCAGGATCAGGGAGAACACCATGCCCAGCGACTGCGCCCAGTCGGGCAGCGCGGTGTAGTGCAGGTGGTGCGGACCCGCCCACATGTAGGTGAAGATCAGCGCCCAGAAGTGAACGATCGAAAGCCGGTACGAGTACACCGGGCGGCCGATCTGCTTCGGGACGTAGTAGTACATCATCCCGAGAAAGCCGGCAGTGAGGAAAAAGCCCACCGCATTGTGGCCGTACCACCATTGCACCATCGCGTCCTGGACGCCGGCGTAGGCCGAGTAGGACTTCATCCAGCCGGCTGGAATGGCAGCGCTGTTGACCACGTGCAGCAAGGCCACGGTCAGGATGAAGGCGCCGTAGAACCAGTTGGCGACATAGATGTGGCGCACCTTGCGCGTGGCCAGCGTGCCGAAGAACACGATGGCGTAGGCCACCCAGACCAGGGTGATCAGGATGTCGATGGGCCACTCGAGCTCGGCGTATTCCTTGCCCGAGGTGTAGCCCAGCGGCAGGGAGATCGCCGCCGAGACAATCACCAGTTGCCAGCCCCAGAAGGTGAACGCGGCCAGCGGGCCGGCGAACAGCCGGGTCTGGCAGGTGCGTTGCACCGCGTAGTAGCTCGTGGCAAACAGCGCGCAGCCGCCGAAGGCGAAGATCACCGCATTGGTGTGCAGGGGCCGCAGCCGACCGTAGGTCAGCCAGGGGATGTCGAAGTTGAGCGACGGAAAGGCGAGCTGCGCGGCGATGATCACGCCAACCAGCATGCCCACGACGCCCCAGACGATCGTCATGATCGCGAACTGCCGGACGACGCCGTAGTTGTAGGTCCCTGCGCGGGATCCTGTTGTTGTACCCACAGTGAGTTCTCCCATCAAACCAGCGTACGAGTGTGCGCTAGCTCGAAAGAATCACCTTGACCTGTGTCAAGGGGCGCCGGTCGCTCAGGCCACGTCGGCCCGGCTGCACCGTGCACCCACGTCTCAGCGTGGCCGGTCGTCGTCCTCGAGGATGCGCTCGGCTTCCTGCTCGACGCCTTCGAACTGGCCGCTGAAGACCGACCAGGCGAGGATGCCCGCGATCAGCAGGACCAGGACCACCGACAGCGGCACGAGCAGATAGAGGATGTCCATGAGGTGGCGCTCAGAGCGGCTGTGCCGGGGACACCGGCACCAGGCCGGGGTGCACCGCAGGGCGTCGCCGGGGGGCGGGTGCCAGCCGCAGGGCATTGAGCACCACCACCAGCGAGCTGGCCGCCATGCCGATGCCGGCCAGCCAGGCGGGCAACCAGCCCACCAGGGCCAGGGGGATGGCCAGCACGTTGTAGGCCAGTGCGAAGACCAGGTTCTGGCGGACCACCTTCATCGCCTGCACCGACAGCCTGCGGGCCTCGGTCAGTCCGGACAGCCGGTCGCCCAGGATCAGCAGGTCGGCCTGATGCTGCGCCAGGGCGGCACCGGTGGCAAAGGCCACCGACACCTGGGCGCGGGCCAGGACCGGCGCGTCATTGATGCCGTCCCCCACCATGGCCACCTGGTGCCCTTCACCTTGCAGGTCCACGATGCGATCGAGCTTGTCCTGTGGCGAGGCCTGGCCGCGCCAGCGGCTCACCCCCAGCGCGTCGGCCAGCGCGGCCACGCGAGCCGGGTGATCGCCCGACAGGATCTCGATTGCCAAGCCGTCCTCGCGCAGCATCTGCAGGGCGCGGGCTGCGTCGGGGCGCAGGGTCTCGGTGATCTGGAAGCCAGCGACGGCCTCACCGTCCAGTGCGAGCACGACCGGATGACGGCCCTCGGCGCCCGGGGCGCCGCCGTCGGCCCGGTTATCGACCACGCTGTCGGCCACGCTGTCGGCGAGCCTGCCGGCAAAGGCCGGGCTGCCGACGCGGGCCTCGACGCTGCGCCCGCCCAGCGACAGGCGCCCTGCCACGCCAGCGCCGGGGTGCTCGCGCACGCTGTCGAGTTCGGTCAGCGGTTCGACACGCTCGGGTTCGTCGCGCGGCGCCTGGTGGCCATCACCTGAGAGGCCTGGCGCGGTCTGCTCGAGCGCGCGACGCAGCGCGCCCGCCAGAGGATGCAGCGACCCGGCCTCGAGTGCGACCGCCAGCCGCAGCGCGGCGGTTTCGTCGAGTCCGAAACGGGCAGCCGCCGGGCCGAGATCGATCTGCGCGACCGACATGCGATCGAGGGTCAGCGTGCCGGTCTTGTCGAAGACCAGGGTATCGACCTGGGCCAGCGATTCGATCGCTGCAGGCGATCGGGCCA
>JBILSK010000098.1:0-6905 GCA_044372165.1 Burkholderiaceae bacterium
CGCCCGCCCGACTGATCACCGCAATGCCGCGCATCACCGGTTGCGGCATGCCAATCTCGCCCAGCACGGCCGCGATCGCGCCGGTGGCGTTGATGGTCATGTGTCGCCCCCAGACGCGATCGACCTCGGTCGACAAGGCCTTGAGCGCTGCGATATGCCGACCGGCCACACCCTCGCGCGCGGCCACCTCGAAGAGGCGCGGTGTGCGCGGATCGTCGGGGCGGTGAATCGGGTGGCCGAAGCCGGGCAAGGGCCGACGCTCGGCACGGAATTGCTCGGCCAGTTTCGCCGCTCGGGCGTGCACACCCTCGGGGGCAGCCAGCATGTCCTCGATCAGGGCACTGCAGCCTTCCATGGTGCCCACGAAAGTACTGCCCACGCCCAGCAGACCCGCTGCAACGGCCGATTGCAGCGCCTCGGGCGCGGAGTCGTAAATCAGGCGTGTGACGATCGCACTCGGTGTCAGGCCGTGCTCCATCAGCGTGACCAGCACTGCATCGAGCAGCACCACCTGCATGCGGGTGGGGCGCTTGCCGGTGAGCTGAAACAGGATCATCTCGGTGAAGCTCACCTGACCGATCAGGTCATCGACCAGGTTGGCGCCGCGCACGTGAATGGTGGTCTCGTCCGAGGTACAGATGCCCGTGGTGGGAGGTTCGCGTGTGCTCATGCCCGGCTCCTTGCTGCGCGGTGTCGTGGGGAGGTGTGCGGCCTTGCGCCCAGGCACAGGCACAGGCCAAACTCGAAGGCTGATTCTGTCGGGCTGCCGATCGGGCGTCAAAGCGCCGCACCGGTTTCCCCTCGACGCCGACTCCAGGAGACTGTCATCGCCACCAATCATCCCTCGCCTGTGCTCGCCTTCAAGGGCGTGCGTGTCTTCGACGCCAGCCAAGGCCTTGCCGGCCCGTACTGCGCCATGCTGCTGGCCCAGCATGGCGCCACCGTGATCAAGCTCGAACCTCCAGGAGGCGACTGGAGCCGCGGCATCGGCACGCGCCGCGGTGACCAGACCGCGCTGTCGCTGTCGGCCAACCGGGGCAAGCGCAGCCTGGCCCTCGACCTGAAGCAGCCAGGGGCCATCGAGGTCGTTGAACGAGCCGCCAGCCAGTGCGATGTCGTACTCGAAAGCTTTCGACCCGGCGTGGCCGCGCGCATCGGCCTGGACTACACGAAGCTCGCTGCACGGCGACCGGGGCTGGTCTATGCCTCGATCAGCGGTTATGGTCAGACCGGTCCCTATGCCGAGAAGCCCGGCACGGACACCGTGTTGCAGGCCTTCTCCGGGATCATGTCGCTCAATCGCGATTCAAGCGGCAAGCCGGGCCGGATCGGCTTTCTGGCGGTCGACATGACCACCGGCCTGTATGCCTTCCAGGCAGTGTCGGCTGCGCTCTACGCGCGGCTCGCGGGCGGTCCAGGCCAGTATCTCGATGTATCGCTGATGCAGACCTGCGCCGCGCTGCTCGGCCAGCGCATCGTCGACATGGGCATCGAAGGCCCGGGCGAACCCCAGGCGATCAATCCGCCCGCGGGTGTCTATCGCACCCGGGATGCCTGGGTGGCGATCGCGCAGAGCAATGAAGGCATGTTCGCCAGCCTGTGCGATGCGCTGGAACGGCCCGACCTGAAGGCCGATCCGCGCTATGCAACGTCAGCGTTGCGCGGCGCGAACAGCGCAACGCTGATCACGTCGGTTGCCGAGAGCTTTCTGACGCGTGACACCGCCGACTGGATCGAACGCATCACGGCGCGCGGTGGGCTGGTCAACCCGGTGAATTCGCTCGAGCAGTGGGCAGCCGACCCGCATGTTCGCGCCACTCGCGCCGCCCCCACCATCGACTGGCCAGGCGTAGGTGCCTTTCCCTTGCCGCGCATTCCCGGTGCCCCGGAACCCCAGGCCGATGAGCCCCGGGGCGCCTGGCCGGCGATCGGTGCGGACGGCCGCGCCGCCCTGGCCGAACTCGGCTTCAATGCCAGCGAAATCGATGACCTGCGCGCACGCGCCGTGCTGATCGAACCGAAGTGAAGTGTGCCCCGGCCGCCTGCGCGCGCCGGGGTGGTTCGCGGCCGGCTCAGGCGCTGCGGGTGAAGCGATCGGCCTTGAACTGAATGCCGGCCTGCTCCCGGTCCCAGGTGTCGGGTGTCACGCCTTGCTGGCGCAGCTCGTGCTTCATCACCTTGCTGCTCGGCGTCTTGGGCAGCTCGGGCAGGATGCGCACATAGCGCGGCACCATGAAGTGGGCCATGCGGACACGCAGGAACTCGAGCAGCGCGACCGGATCGATGTGACGTCCTTCGACCGGCGCCACCACGACCAGCACATCTTCTTCGCTCAGCTCGTTGGGCACCCCCACCGCAGCAACCTCGCGCACATCGGGATAGGCCTGCACATCGGCTTCGACCTCGAAGGACGAGATGTTCTCGCCGCGACGGCGAATGGCGTCCTTCTTGCGATCGACAAAGTAGTAGTTGCCCTGCTCGTCCAGGCGAAAGGAGTCGCCGGTGTGAAACCAGCCATTGCGCCAGGCCGCAGCGGTGGCCTGCGGATTGCGGTAGTAGCCGCTGTTCATGCCCCAGGGTCGATCGGTGCGCAGGATCATTTCCCCCACCGTGCCGATCGGCACCTCGCAGTCGTTGTCATCGACCAGGCGCACGTCAACGCCCGGGCGCTGGCGACCGCAGGTGCCGCGCACTTCCGGATTGGGCGCCGAGATGATCGGTGTGGAGATCTCGGTCATGTTGAAGATGGTGTAGATCTCGCAGCCGAAGCGTCGCGAGAACGCCGGAATGTCGCCGGCCAGCGGCACCATGAAGGCCAGACGCAGCGGCGAATCGGCGTCGTCCGCACGGGCGGGCAGCTTGTCGAGAAAGCTCGCCATCACACCCAGCAGGAACACCGCGGTGGTCTGCGTGCTGCGGAGCGTGTCGAGGAACGTGGCCGTGTCGAATCGCTCGATGAAGGATACCGAGCCGCCGCGCGCGAACATCACGAAGAGCACACCCATGCCGCCGATGTGAAAGAGCGGCATGTTCACCATGAATCGGTCTTCGGAGGTCACGAAGGGCCAGGTCTCCGGGCCGGCATTGGTGAAGATGTGCAGGTAGGACGCCAGCACGCCCTTGGACGGCCCCGTGGTGCCCGAGGTGTAGATGATCGCCATCGGATCCCAGGGCTCGATGCGCCGCGCCGGTGCCTGCAGGGTGCCCGCATCAGGTGAAAAGGCCTGGGTGAACCGGAGCAGGGACAGCCCCTGGCAGGCGGGCAAGGGCGCGTCCTGCGCACCCACCACGATCACCGCCTGCAAGGCGGCCAGGGGCACCTCCTGCATGCGGGGCAGCAGATCGGCATGCACGATGGCCAGCCTGGCGTCCGAGTTGTCGATGACATGCGCCAGCAACTGACCCTTGTACGCCGTGTTGATGGGCACATAGACCGCGCCGATGCAAGTCAGTGCAAAGAAGGTGCGGATGTTCTCGCGGCTGTTGGGCAGCCAGACCATCACATGATCGCCCTGCCCGATGCCCAGCTG
The DNA here is from genome assembly GCA_044372165.1 of Burkholderiaceae bacterium. Classification (GTDB taxonomy): domain Bacteria; phylum Pseudomonadota; class Gammaproteobacteria; order Burkholderiales; family Burkholderiaceae_E; genus UBA4615. The sequence continues at coordinate 3,531 of JBILSK010000098.1, forward strand.
CTGCAGGCCCACCGCGGCACGCACGGTCATGGCATGCAGCTCGCGATAGGTCCATTCCTCGCCGGTGTCCGCAAACTTCACGAAGACCTTGTCGGGGCACTCGCGCAGCCAGCGATCCAGCAGGTCCCTCACCACGACCCGCTCGCGAGCCGGAATGCGCGGATCGGTGGTGGCAGGCGTGTCGGGCAGAGGGCGGATATCGAATGTCGGGGGCAATGTCATCGTGATGAACCTCGAAGATCGGAAAAGTGACGCGCGCAGCGGTCAGGCTCAGACAGCCAGGGGGCGGGTACCCAGCAGGTTCATGACGTACTCGGTCATGTGATCGCCGATCTGCTCGGGTGTCAGGCGTCCGCCAGGGCGGTACCAGATGTACATCCAGCTGATCATGCCGCCGACCGCCAATGAGGCGGTCCGCACATCGCGCACGCGAAACTCGCCCGCGTTCACGCCGTCCTGGATGAGCGCGGCCAGCTGCTCGTCGAACTGGCCCTTCAGATCGTTGATCTGACGGGTGACCTCCGGCGGAATCGACGCCTCCTCGCGAAAGAACACGGCCGAGCTCGCCTGATTGCGGATCACCATCTCGGTGAATCGACGCGCAAAGAGATTCATCTGGGCCGCGGGCGTGCCGCCGGCTGCGCGGGCCTCGACCAGGGCCTCGATGACCCGGGTGAGCGCGCGCAGCGAAATGTCCACCAGGATGTCGACCTTGCGGTCATAGACCGCGTACAGGAAGGGCTTGGTGACATTGAGCGACTCGGCGATCGCGTCAAGGCTCGTGCCCCGATAGCCGCGCTCATAGAAGAGTCGTTGCGCCTCCTCGAGGATGCGCTCCTTCTTGAAGTTCTTGAGCTCATCGCGCACGTTCATGGGCAGGATCCGATTGATTTGCAGTGTCGCGCTCAGGCCAGCGACGGATCGCGCGCCTGCTGCTGAAGCACGAAGCGCTGGATCTTGCCAGTCGTGGTGCGAGGAAAGTCGTCGACGAAACGGACGTGGCGCGGCACCTTGTAGTCGGCCATGGCCGCCCGGCAGGCAGCAACCAATGCTTCGCGGCTCATGGATTGCCCGTCATGCAACTGGACGAAGGCAAACCCGACTTCGCCGAGCCGACGGTCGGGCACGCCCACCACGACCGCCTGCTTCACTTCGGGCAGGCTCTGAATCAGCCGCTCGATTTCAGCAGGGTAGGCATTGGAGCCGCCGACGATGAACATTTCCTTCAGGCGCCCGGTGATCTTCAGGTAGCCCTGCTCATCGATCACGCCGAGGTCGCCACTGCGAAACCACCCGTCCGGCGTGATCGCCTCGGCAGTGGCCTGCGGATTGCGGTAATACCCCTGCATCACCAGATGCCCGCGCACGCGGACCTCGCCCACTTCGCCCGTGGGCAGGGGATGGCCGCTCACCGGGTCGCACACCGCCACCTCGAACTCGCCGATCGGGCGGCCCTTGTTGTCGCACAGGACATCGAGCGGCGCATCGTATTCGCTGAACACGGTGGCCGCGGTGGTCTCGGTCATGCCGTAGACCGCCTGCAGCGCCTGCAGTCCGAGCTCCTGTTTGGCGGCCATTGCCACATCGGGGGTCACCGGCGCGCCGCCAATCCAGGCTGACTTCAGGCAACTCACGTCACGCGGATGGCGACGGATGGCATCCAGACAGTCGATGAAATGTGTGGGAATGCCGCCGAAGATCGTCACCCGCTCGCGCTCTATGGTCTCGAGTGCCTCGTCGGGAATCCAGTGCGGCAGCGTCACCAGCGTGCAGCCCAGCAAGACCGTCGGGATCACCTCGGTGAAGGCGCCCGCCACATGGTAGAAGGGCATGTGACCGAGGATCACGTCGCCGGGTTCGATGTGCATCACGCGGGCCACATTGGCCGCATTGCGCATCACGATGTGCCCGTGCACGGCGCCTTTGGGATGGCCGGTGGTGCCCGAGGTGTACACGATGATGACCGGGTCGCTGGCCACGGCGGCCGGCAAGGTTTCGCCCGCTGCGATGCGGCGAGCCCCGTCGGTGCGCAGCGCATCGAGGTTCGTCGTGCCAGGCACCTCGACCGCATTCCAGAGCACGACCGCACGCAGCTCGGGCAGTCGAGCCGACTGCAGCCGACCGGGTGTCGCGTCGGCCAGTTCGGGGAGCAGACCCCGGATCATGCCCAGAAAGTCGATGCCCCAGAAACTGTCCATCGCGATGAGCACCCGCGCATCCGATTGGCGCAGGATGTACTCGACCTCGTCGGGCTTGAATCGGGTGTTGATCGGCACCAGCACCGCTCCGATCCGGGTGCAGGCCATCCAGCCCACCACCCAGTCCGGACTGTTGGTGAGCCACAGCGCGACCTGATCGCCGCGCGCCACACCCAGCGCTCGCAAGCCGTGGGCCAGTTCATCCGCGGCCCGGTCCAGTTCGGCGAAGCTCATGCGAGTGCCCATGCCCACCAGCGCCGTTCGTTGCGCAAAGCGCTCGGCCGTCCGGCGCAGGGCCTCGCCGATGGTCAGCGAGTTCCAGTCCATGGGTCTCCTCCCCAGGTCATCGTTTTGTCAGGTTTCCGGGAGGCATGGCGCCCACCCGTCTCGAAGGTTTGCGATCTTGCCAGACTCACCCTATACTGACCAGTATCGGTGCATCTGATCCGGTATCCCTCTCTTGTCTGGCCCTCGCGGCCAACACCTGCGGAAATCCGGAACTGAATGACATCGGGAAACCACCGCGAAAAGCGGGGTCGGGGGAGGCACCCAAAGAACAAGCGCCAGACCATGATCTGCGCGAATCCAGCGCCTTACAACAGCCCGGACCACCGGGCAGCGGGCATCGATCAGGGAGATCACTGGAAGAACATGAAGAAGGCGGTGTGCGCGCCGGGAACGGACACAATCCGGGCTCCGGGAGCGCACTCCGCCTCGATTTTTTGACTCCGACGCCACAGCGTCGGAATCGAATGCGAACCGCGGCGCCGACGCGCCGCAGCGCCGCTCAGCGCGGCAGCTCGCTGGCCCCCATCAGGAACATGTCGACCGCCTGCGCGGCCTGGCGACCTTCACGAATCGCCCAGACCACCAGCGACTGCCCCCGACGCATGTCGCCGGCCACGAAGACCTTCTCGACATTGGTCCGGTAGCTCCGGTCACCTTCGGTCACGGCGCGCGCATTGCCGCGGGGATCGCGCTCGATGCCGAAGGCGTCGAGGACCGCTGCCACCGGCGACACGAAGCCCATCGCAAACAGCACCAGATCGGCCGGGATCTCCTTTTCGCTGCCGGGCACCTCGGCCATGCGCATCTGGCCGGTGGCCTCGTCCTTCTTCCACTCGACCCGTGCGGTGACAACGGCCGCCACATTGCCCTTGCCATCGTCCTTGAAGGA
>JBILSK010000099.1:0-6851 GCA_044372165.1 Burkholderiaceae bacterium
GACGATGGCCAGCTGGGCCTGGGGGACAAGAACACACGTAACTCACCGGAGCAAGTGACGAGCGACGTGGTGACGGTGGCGGCGGGATCCGTCCACTCCCTGTTCGTGAAGCGTGACGGGACGCTCTGGGCCATGGGCTACAACAGCTATGGCCAGTTGGGCTTGGGGGATACGAACGATCGCCTCTCGCCGGTTCAAGTGACCGGCGACGTGGTGGCGGTGGCGGCGGGAGCCGGGCACTCCCTGTTCGTGAAGCGCGACGGGACCCTCTGGGGCACAGGCGATAACAGTGATGGCCAGCTGGGCCTGGGGAATACAGGCCAGAGCAACTTGCCGGTGCAACTCGCTGGTGATGTGGTGGCGGTGGCGGCGGGAGTCAACCACACCCTGTTCGTGAAGCGCGACGGGACGCTCTGGGCCATGGGCGACAACAGCTATGGCCAGTTGGGCTTGGGGGACAATGGAGGGGGCCCTACCCTAAGCGCCACGGATCGCAGATCACCGGTGCAAGTGACCGGCGATGTGGTCGCGGTGGTGGCTGGATACCAGCACTCCCTGTTTGTGAAGCGCGACGGGTCGCTTTGGGGCATGGGCTACAACAGATGCGGCCAGCTGGGCCTGGGGGATACGACGGATCGCAACTTGCCCTCGCTAGTGACCACCGGCGTGGTCGCAGTGGCGGCAGGAAACCAGCACTCCCTGTTCGTGAAGCGCGACGGCTCGCTCTGGGCCGTGGGCGACAATCAATATGGCGAACTGGGTCTGGGGTACAACCAGATTAGTGTGACCCCAGCCAACGGTGGCCGCTCAAATCCGGCACAAGTCTATTTCCGGAATTCGGCGAATCAGCCGACCACTGCGCTGGTCGTCGCCACCCTGCCGAAAATGCCCTTGTCGTGGCACACGCTCGCGATTACCGCGCCTGTGCCCTGACTGACAAGGGCATGGGCCTAAGTGATATGCCGGAATATTTTTGTCCGATATCAGACATGTTTGAGTGCATGCGCATCTCCAATGCGTCGGTGGTCCTTGCCTTCATTCGTGACAAGCAGAGGGTGCAATTCCTTTCGTTTCGCCAACCTTTCCGTGTCGCATCACCAGGAGCATCTTGTGCCAGAGTCGCCTTCGATGACTTCCGACGATCTGGATCGGGCAAGCGTCGCGGTCGCCCCGAACCTGTTCGATGTCCTGTTCGACACGGATCAGATCGCGATGCTGTGCCTGTCGAATCTGCTGTCGCCGGGTCTGTGGGACACGGCCCGCAAGATCCGCGAGCAGGCAGATTCCATAGACCCGGCTGACTCCCCGGATCTTCCCGCTGCGATCCGCCTGATCCAGCGCCATATCAATCGGCATTTCACGCACCTGCATCCCCCGGAGGTGGCCGCCGCCTACGGTCTCATCGATCTGCATGGCGAGCGTCAGCGCTACGGTGCCGCGTGGCTCGACCCGGTGCTCAGTCAGCTCAATGCCTTCTTCGCCATGCAGGCAGGTGCCGGTGGCGTGCACGTGGCCGTCGCCGAGGCGGTCGACGCCTGGCTCAGGACGGATCGCTTTCCCAACTACTTCTATTCCAACCACGACGCGGTCGTGGCTCACCGCATGCTGATCGGCAGCTCGAAGAAGAGCCCCAATGGCATGACTTCCTGCCTGGATGAGGCCGCCATCTTCCTGTCGCTCTCGGCGATCGTGCCTCGCAAGGGCGAGGTGCACTCGCTCGTGGTCCTGAGCAGCGTCTCGCACTACGGGGCATTCGGCTATTCCGACGACGGCAGGCGCTGGTGGTTCAACGGCAAGAATCAGCTGTACTCGCAGACCGACTGGGAGCGTCGCGTTGCCGAGCAGCACGGGGGCGATGCGCAGGCCTGTTTCGATGCGCTGTTCGGGAACTTCAGCCGGATGACCGCGGTTGCCGGGACCTTCGATCTGCAAACCGGCGAATCGTCCATTCCCGACGCCTACCTCGACATGCACCTGCGCGAGCTGGGTGCCTTCTTCGGCATCACCCTGCGACAGGTGCAGGCGGGCCTGGTCAGGCGGCACACGGCTGGACCCGAATCGGGTCATGCCACCTTCCTGCGCCAGGTGCTCGGTATCGAGTCGCGCAAGGAACTGCTGCGCAGAGTGCAAGCCGATCCGCAGCCCTGGACAGATCGCGCGTGGTATTGCTACCGGTCATTGTCGGTCCCGGACCATCGGCCGTACCTGATCCATGCGCGAAGAAACCCGCTGGCAATGCAGACAGCGCGAGCGCTGTCCTCGCCGCAGGAAGCGATCGACCTCGTCGCAGCCATTCCGGGATCACGCTCGATCTTCAATGACCCCGACCGGATTGCCATGCCCGACGAGACGCTGCAACTGAGGACCGGCACCGCACACGACAAGGCGCTGCTGCTGCATGTCCTGCTGGAGGAGCAAGCCCGGGTTCAACATCGGGAAGAGCGGGTCGAGTCGATTTTCTGCGAGGAGGATGCGCTGGTCAGGTCGCAAGATCGATGGTGGTCGATGACGCGTTTCGAGGTCTGCCAGGAGCCGAGGCCGGGGGGCGTCCGGTTCCGTTTCTGACGCGGGGGGACTTTCGTGACCGATCGCGAGAGCATCGCCCCGACACAGCGCCGCATCGCACGCTGCGTCGGAATGGCCGCATTTCTGTTTCAGTTCGAAGCCGGATTCGTGCAGGTGTCGTTGCCGGACATGCAGCGTGAACTGGGCTGCTCCGCGGCAGAGATCGCGTGGGTGATGACGCTGTATCTGCTGGGCGCTGTGTTGACGCTGCTGCCAGCCGGTGCACTCGGGCGAAGACTGGGCTTTGCCCGAACCTTCGTGGCGGGTTGCATGCTGTTGCTCGGGGCGACGGTGCTGTGTGGCCTGGCCGGATCGTTGCCGGTCCTGCTCATCTGCAGAACGCTGCAAGGCGCCTCGGTCGCGCTGATGGTGTCGGCCGGGTATACGCTCATTCCTTTGTGGCTCGACGAGCGCCATCTTGGCTGGGGATTCAGCATGGTCTCCCTGGGCGCTGCTGCGGGCATGGTTGCCGGATTGCCGTTGGGCGGACTGGTTGCGCATGCCCTGGACTGGCCGTGGGTGTTTCTGGCGCAGGTCCCACTCATGCTGGGCGTGCTGCTATCCGCGCTTCGTGCATTGCCTGCGGATCCGCAGCGCGACACGACAACTCCGTCGTGGCGCGACACCCTGCGCGGGCTCGCAGGGGCACCGGTGTTCGTCTACTGTCTGTTCACCTTGTTTGTGTTCCAGTTGCTGGCGGGCGGCGCCCGCTATCTCGCGCCGTTCTATCTCGAATCGGTCCTGCGGCTTACCAGTGCCGAAAGCGGCCTGTGGATGCTGTTGCTGGCGCTTGGGGTGGCCTTGGCATCGTTCGTCGCAGGACGCTCATGCGACCGGTACGGATCGGGCGCATTCCTGTTGTCGGCTTACCTGACAGCGGCAGCAGGATGTCTGCTGTTCGCCCTTCGTCCGCAAGGCTCCCATGCAACGGTCCTGTTCCTGCTGCTGGCGCTGGGCATGGCAGCGGGGATGTTCTCATCACCGAACAATCGATTGATGATGACCGAGGTGCCGCGGGAATTCGAGCGTGACGTGGGGTCGCTGTTGGCTGTCGCGCTGAATGCGGGGTCGATGGCAGGCGTATTCGTGTTCGATCGAGCCGTCCATGCGCTGACCCCGTCTCAGGTCAGCGGTGAGCGCGCGTCGACTGCTGTCGATCTGTTTGCTGCGTACCCCACGGTGTACCTCGTCGCGGGTGCATCCTTCCTGCTCATGGCCTGTCTGCAACTGCTCACGGCCCGTTTGCGGACGGACGACTGATCGCCCTGTCCAGCCTTTCGCGCCAAGCAGCCGGGCGTCGGTGCCAGCCCGGCAATCCGCCGACAGCATCTGGCTGCGCCGCGGCCTCGGCCGAACAGGGGATGGGCCCCGTGCAGTGGGCAGCCGAGAACCGTCTGCAGATCATCACCCACGCCAACGACGAGCACGCCGCTGATCTGCTGATTGCAACGCACGGTGCGAGCCAGACGCGCATTCCCGACGGCAATTCGCTGCGCCTGGTGCTCAGCTGCGGTTGGCTTTTGGCGGGCATCCCGAGCCGGTCGAGGGTTTAGTGCACGACGCGACGCTGACGCGGGTCAGACCCGCTTGCGGCGCCGCCACGTCGAGACGCCAACGCAGGTTGCACCGGCAAGCGCCATGCCCAGCGTGGCGGGTGCGGGGACGCCGGCCGGAGCGGTGTAGGTGATCGTCAAGTCATCCAGGAAGATCCGGGCAGTGGCGCCACTCCCAAAGCTCTGATCGAGCAGGAGTTTGAATCGGCCCGGGTTCCGTGGAGGCTCCTACTCTTGAGAAGATGGAGCCATGAACAAGACGAAGAAGTTCTCACCTGAGGTTCGCGAGCGCGCGGTGCGCCTGGTGCAAGAACACCGTGGGGAGTACCCCTCGCTGTGGGCGGCGGTCGAATCGATTGCGCCCAAGATCGGCTGCGTGCCGCAGACGCTGCTGACGTGGGTCAAGCGCGTTGAGATCGATGCTGGCGTCCGCGAAGGCGTGACGACATCGGAGGCGCAACGCATCAAGGAGCTCGAGCGCGAGGTCAAGGAGCTGCGCCGAGCCAATGAGATCTTGAAGGTGGCCAGCGCGTTTTTCGCCCAGGCGGAGCTCGACCGCCGATTCAAGTCCTGAGGGCGCTCGTTGACGAGCATCGCGATACTTTCGGGGTCGAGCCGATCTGCAAGGTTCTGCAGATTTCCCCGTCCGGGTATCGGCGGCATGCAGCGCTTCGGCGCGAGCCGCAACGGCGATGCGCGCGAGCACGGAACGACGACGTTCTGGCACCGGAGATCGAGCGAGTCTGGCGGTCCAACATGCAGGTCTACGGCGCCGAGAAGGTCTGGCGGCAACTGGGTCGCGAGGGAACAGCGGCAGCCCGGTGCACGGTCGAGCGGCTGATGAAACGCCTCGGGCTGCGTGGTGTCATGCGAGGCAAAGTCGTGCGAACGACGATCAGCGACCGTAAAGCGCCGTGTCCGCTGGACAAGGTCAACCGGCAGTTCAAGGCTGAGCAACCGAACCAGCTCTGGGTCTCGGACTTCACGTACGTCTCGACCTGGCAAGGCTGGCAATACGTGGCCTTCGTCATCGACGTCTACGCCAGGCGCATCGTGGGTTGGCGTGTCAGCAGTTCGATGACGACAGACTTCGTTCTCGACGCTCTTGAGCAGGCCCTGTACGCACGGCAGCCGGAGCGCGATCGCAGTCTCGTGATTCACTCGGATCGCGGCTCGCAATACGTCTCGATTCGCTACAGCGAGCGGTTAGCCGAGGCCGGCGTCGAGCCGTCGGTCGGCAGCAAGGGCGACAGCTACGACAACGCGCTCGCCGAGACGATCAACGGCCTCTACAAGGCCGAATTAATCCATCGCCGGGCGCCCTGGAAGACCAAGGAGTCCTTAGAACTCGCGACGCTCGAATGGGTGTCCTGGTTCAACCACCACCGACTGCTGGAGCCCATCGGCTACATCCCGCCCGCCGAGGCTGAGGCAAACTACTACCGGCATCTCGCCGAGCAGGCCATCATCAACGCCTGACTTAAGCCAACCGGCCTCCACGGAACCCGGGCCGATTCAGTTGAATGCTTTGTCCAAGCGCTGCGTCTCCCGCAAGAAGTGTCGCGGTGAAACTGATCTGCTGGTATGCAGTGGTCAGGGCCGGAGCCTGGATGTAGGCTTCGCCGAGTTTTTTAACGGGGAAGGCGTAGACGTCGGCGACAGAGACAAAGTTGTAGGTGAGGAGGCTGTAGTTCGCGGCAGGATTCCCCGTTTCATGTTTGACGTAGAAGCTGACGTCATACGTGCCGATTTGAAAGACGTCCGGCAGTGTGTAAAGCACGGCCTCTTTCGTCGGATCGTTGTCCATCATGAGCGCGGACGATCCGGTTCGCGCTTCAGTGTTGACGATGGTGCCAGTCCCGCTGTAGGTGGGTGCTGAACCAAAGTTCTGGCCACTTTCGAAGCCGTCCGAAAGAATCACTGCGGCATGAGCAGAGCCAATGGTGAGAAGTGCAGCTGCCAGAGCAAGCGGTGCTGCGGTGGGGAGCCGCACGGACGAAAGCTTCATGATCATTTCCCTAATCTGGAGAGTCTGTTGGGGGGTCAGGGTTACTCCAGGCTCCGCTTCGGCGAATTCGCACGAAGCAGAGCCTGCGGGCAGCACACATCAAGCAATTGGCGTGCCAGCCTGGTGCGCAGGCGCGGAGATGCTCTCCTGCAACGCGGGGCTGAAGGGCTCCACAGGCGCTGTGTACCTGCGCGATACGTCGGTGGGCCTTCTGGCGCGGCAGCGGATGTCGCAGCGCGGGCAACGCGTGTGGCGGCCTGCGTGTATCGGACCGTGGTTGCCGATTTCGACAGGGATGTTCATCCCATCGATTCGTCGCACCTGTGACGAGGTTCACGCCCGGGTTCCGTACGACCCCAAAGTTGCATGGCTGGCGATCGGCTGAGGCGGTCGCGAGGGCGGTCGGTTGTCCGTGCCCGGCGTCAAGCCGCGCGACAGGGGGAATCATCCCAGGCCGTATCCGGCCTGGTGCCTCCACTCGACCATGTTGTCCAATCCTCAGCTGAATTGAGAGGTTGGGAAGCGCTCGACCGATAAGATGGACCGGTCACGAATGAATGGATGCAGGAGGAGAGGCGCAGATGCGAGTGTTTGACGACATCACGAAGTGCGCAGTGCTCCTCGCCGCGCTCGTACTCGTGCTCATCGGCACGAGCTCGCGGGCGGGCGAGCCTCGATCCGTCGGGCAGTCAGATCTTCGCATCCGGATCACGACAGCGACCCTG
>JBILSK010000100.1:0-6798 GCA_044372165.1 Burkholderiaceae bacterium
CTGCAGTGAGCAGCTGAATGAAGCGCAGCTTGGGCGCCTGCTCGCGGATCTGGCTTGCGAGCCGAGCAGAGTAGTCGCCGCCGGCAATCACCAGCACCTGGGCCTCGGGCAACTCAGGGGCGAGATTGCGCACACCGCCTTCCACCACGCGGCAAGCGATGCCCGGCAGGGCCTCGAGTCGACGACGCAGTGACTCATTGCCCTGCCACATGCACAGCACGACCCGCAGGTCGGAGGACATCGCCTGGGTCATCGCATCAATCCATCTGGGTGACGAACTTGGTGTTCAGATAGCCATCGAAGGTCTCAAGTCCCCCTTCGCTGCCAATCCCGCTGTCCTTGATGCCACCAAACGGCGTCTCGGCCAGCGCCTGCCCGAAGTGATTGATGTTGACCATGCCGCTTTCGATGCCGTTGGACGCCGCCAGGGCATTCTTCGTGGAGCCGGTGAAGACGTAGGACGACAGGCCGAAGGGCAACGAATTGGCCCGGCGAAGCACCTCTTCGGTGTCCTTGAAGGGCACGCACGGCGCGATCGGGCCGAAGGGCTCCTGGGTCATGACCAGGCTGTCGTCCGGCACGTTGGTGAGCACGGTCGGTGCGAAGAAATTGCCCACCTCGCCCAGACGCTCCCCACCCACTTCGACACGCCCGCCCCGATCACGTGCGTCCTCGACGAACTTCAGCACCGAGGGCAAGCGACGGTAGTGGGCCAGCGGCCCCATCTTGGTGTCGGCGTGCAGGCCGTGGCCGACCTTCACATCGCGGGTCTTCTCGATGAAGCGCGCAACGAACCGGTCATAGGCCTTTTCCTGGATGTAGAAACGGGTGGGCGACACACAAACCTGGCCGGCATTGCGAAACTTGAAGGCGACCAGCATGTCGGCCGCGCGATCGATGTCGGCGTCATCGAACACGATCACCGGAGAATGGCCGCCCAGCTCCATGGTCACGCGCTTCATGTGCTGACCGGCCATGGCCGCGAGCTGCTTGCCGACCGGCACCGAGCCGGTGAACGACACCTTGCGCACGATGGGCGAAGAGATCAGGTATTCAGAGACCTCCGAGGGCACGCCCCAGACCACATTGAGCACGCCCGGCGGCAAGCCGGCTTCGTGGAACATGCGGGCGATGGCAACCAGCGCACTGGGCGAATCTTCAGGCCCCTTGATGACGATGGTGCAGCCGGCCCCCACGGCAGCCGCGATCTTGCGAATGGACTGGTTGTACGGAAAGTTCCAGGGTGTGAAGGCCGCACACACGCCGATCGGCTCGCGCAGCACCATCTGGCGCACATTGGGCAGACGCGGCTGAATCACGCGACCATAGATGCGACGGCATTCCTCGGCATGCCAGTCGCAGTGCTCCGAGCAGCTGACGATCTCGCCGATCGCCTCGGCCAGCGGCTTGCCCATGTCCAGGGTGATGTTGCGGCCGACCTCTTTGGAGCGCTCGCGCGAGAGCTCGCCCACGCGTCGCAGAATGCGGCTGCGCTCCAGCGGCGAGCTGGTCTTCCAGGTCTTGAAGGCCCGATCAGCCGCAGCCAGCGCACGATCGAGGTCGGCACGGGTGGCATGCGGCAGCTTCGCGATCGGCTTGCCGGTGGCCGGATTCAGCACGTCCTGCTCGACGCGCCCGCCGCCCTTGATGAATTCGCCGTCGATGTACAGGCAAAGCTCTTCGTAGGCAGCGTGCTCGACAGCGGAATGCTCGGGCGTGGCAGCGGTGTTCATGGTGGTGTCTCCTGGACCGGGTGAGCCGGGTCTCGGGTTGGGCGGAAAGCGGCAGAATCGGCCCGCGAGGACCGAGCGAGGATTATCGCCTGCGAAAGCAGGCCCGCGGAACGGGCGTTCCATCTTGCGATGGCGCGCCCGTCCCGCCGAGTGATTCGGACATTCAGAACAGGACGACGCCGCGGATGGATTCGCCGCGCTTCATCAGATCGAAGCCAGCGTTGATCTCCTCGAGCGGCATGGTGTGCGTGATCAGGCTGTCGATGTCGATCTTGCCATCCATGTACCAGTCGACGATGCGCGGCACATCCGTACGCCCGCGCGCGCCGCCGAAGGCCGTGCCTTCCCACTTGCGACCGGTGACCAGCTGGAACGGACGCGTGCTGATCTCGGCACCTGCCTCGGCCACGCCGATGATGATGCTGCGACCCCAGCCCTTGTGCGTGCACTCCAGTGCTTGGCGCATCACCGTGGTGTTGCCGATGCACTCGAAGCTGTAGTCTGCGCCACCGTCGGTCATCTGGACGATCGTGTCCACCACGTTTGCGCTGGCAGACTCGATGTCTCGCGGGTTCAGAAAGTGGGTCATGCCGAAGCGCCGGCCAATGGCCTCACGCGCCGGGTTGATGTCCACGCCAATGATCTTGTCGGCGCCCACCATGCGCGCGCCCTGAATCACGTTGAGCCCGATGCCACCCAAACCGAAGACCACCACCGTGGCGCCGGCCTCGACCTTGGCGGTGAAGATGACCGCGCCGATGCCGGTGGTCACACCGCAGCCGATGTAGCAGACCTTGTCGAAGGGTGCGTCAGGACGGATCTTTGCCAGCGCAATCTCGGGTACGACCGTGTGATTGGCGAAGGTGCTGGTGCCCATGTAGTGCAGGATGGGCTCGCCATTGAGGCTGAACCGGCTGGTGGCGTCCGGCATCAGACCCTTGCCCTGGGTGCCGCGAATCAGCTGGCACAGGTTGGTCTTGCGGCTGAGGCAGAACTTGCACTGCCGGCATTCCGGCGTGTAGAGCGGAATGACGTGATCGCCCTTCTTGAGCGTGGTGACCCCCGGGCCGACATCGAGTACCACGCCAGCCCCCTCGTGACCCAGGATGGCTGGAAAGAGGCCTTCGGGGTCGGCCCCCGAAAGCGTGTAGTAGTCGGTGTGACAGATGCCGGTGGCGCGGATCTCGACCAGCACTTCGCCGGCCTTCGGGCCTTGCAGATCGACGGTCTCGATGGTCAGGGGCTGGCCGGCCTTCCAGGCGACGGCGGCACGGGTTTGCATGAGGGAGCGTCCTTGCTCAGGGTGGGCGGGGTGCCAGGCGGTGCATCGGTGACGCGGCAGATGCGCTCGGAGGGACTGTAACGGAAGCACCGGCCGGACTGAGGTGCGGAACTGAAACCGTGCGGCTTGTGCGCCCCGCGAACCTGACCAAACAATGAAGGCCCTGTCGTACACCTTGGAGCGTGAACCGTGAAGACTCTGGCACTGACACTGTGCTTGGCACTGGGCAGCAGCCTGGTGCAGGCCCAACCAGCAAGCGCCCCGCAGGCCGCCTTCCAGCCCAATCGCCCGGTCACGCTGGTCGTGCCCTATGGCGCAGGCGGCGGCACCGATCAGGTGGCCCGACTGTTCGGCCAGAAGCTGGGCGAGTTGTGGCGCCAGCCGGTCGTGGTCGAGAACCGCGCTGGAGCCGATGGCGCGATTGGCTCGGCGGTGGTAGCCAAGGCCGCACCCGATGGTCACACCCTGATGCTGTCGGTGGCTTCCATCGCGATCAACCCGCACATCTTTGCCAAGCTGCCCTTCGACACGCTCACCTCCTTCACGCCGATCACCACCCTGGCGCTGCCGGTGGTGGTGATGGTGGCCACCCCTGCCCTGCAGTTCAAGGACGGCCGGGCCTTCATCGAGGCGGCGCGCGCCGCACCAGGCAAGTACACCTACGCGAGCACCGACACCAGCACGCGCATGTACAGCGAGCGACTGCGTGCCGCGCAGAACCTCGACATGGTCCATGTCCCGTACAAGAGCTCGGCGCAGTGGATGGCCGACATCGCAGCCGGCGTGGTCGACACCGGCTTTGCCAGTGCCACCTCGGCGCGTCCCTTCCTGGTCGATCGTCGGGTGCAGGTGCTGGGCGTGGCCTCGCCCAAGCGCAGCACCCTGGCGCCGGATGTACCCACCTTCACCGAGCAGGGCATCGGCGGCCTGGATGGCAAGAGCTGGTACGGCCTTTTCGGCCCGGGAAAGATGCCGCCCGCCATCGTGAAGGCGCTTCATGAGGACGTGATTCGGGTCATGCAGATGCCCGATGTGCGCGACAAGCTCGATGCCCTGGGCGTGGACCTGGGCGGCGAGGCGCCGGCCGAGTTCCAGAAGCGCTTCCTCGCCGACTACAAGGAATACGGGGACATGATCAAGCGGCTGAAGATTCCGCAGCAATGAGCGCGCTCGCATGAACCGGTCTGCGGTGACCGCGGTGCTGATCGGCTCGATGATCGTCACCGTGGACATCTCGCTGACTGCGACGGCGGTACCCGCGATCGCGCAGGGCCTGGGACTGGCCCCGGCACGCACGATCTGGATCATCAACCTCTATTACCTGGCCGTGGTCGCCTCCCTGCTGCCGCTTGCAGCCCTGGGCGAGATTCACGGCCATCGGCGCATCTTTCTGGGCGGCCTGGGCGTGTTTGCGCTTGGGTCGCTGGCCTGTGGCCTGGCCGATTCCCTGCCCACCCTGATGGCCGCCCGCGCCCTGCTCGGCATCGGATCGGCGGCGGTGTCGGCCACCACCCCGGCCATGATTCGATCGCTCTACCCCCCTGCTCGACTGAGTCGCGGGCTCGGCCTGTATGCGATGGTGGTGGGTCTGTCGATCGCGGCGGGCCCAACCGCGGCCTCATCGATTCTTGCGATCGCACCCTGGCCGTGGCTCTTTCTGTCAACTGTGCCCGTGGCACTGATCGCGCTCGCGCTGGCCGCTCGAAGCCTGCCGCCCACAGAACGAAATGTCCGGCCCTTCGATGCCGTGGCGGCACTGCTGTGCGCGGCCCTGTTTGCCTGCCTGCTGTTTGCAATTGCGGGCGCAGCGCACCTGGGATGGAAGCCGGCTGCATTTGCCCTGGCGCTGTGCGCCGCCTGCACGGTGGGCCTGCGTCTTCGCGAATCCGGGCGCGACTCACCGATTCTGGCCTTCGATCTCTTTCGCATCCGGCTCTTCAGCCTTTCTTCGGCCACCTCGATCTGCGCATTCACCGTCCAGGGCCTGGTGTTCGTGGTGCTGCCCTTCCTGTTCCAGTTCAAGCTCGGCTACAGCCAGGTGCAGTCCGGCTTTCTGATCACCTCCTGGCCCTTGACCGTCGCGCTCATGACCCTGGTGGCCGCGACCCTGTCAGATCGGATTGCCCCCGGTATCCTCGGGTGCGCGGGACTGATCACGATCGGCGCGGGACTGGCCTCCCTGGCAATGCTGCCCGATAGCGCTCAGATTTACGACATCACCTGGCGCCTGATCCTGTGCGGCGTGGGCTTCAGCCTGTTCCAGTCGCCCAACATGGTCGCCATGATGAAGAGCGCACCGCCGCATCGCAGTGGCAGCGCGGGCGGCATCCTCGCGGCCTCGCGACTGCTGGGGCAGGCGACCGGCGCGGCCGCCGTCGCCTTTTGTGTCTCGACCTGGCCGGTCGGGGGCATCACGGGCGCCCTGTGGCTGGGAACGTTCATTGCGCTGGCGGGTAGCGCAATCAGCCTGGCGCGGATTGCGCCGTTTGCCAAGCGAGCGGGCTGATCGGCCGCACGCGGCTTGCCGGCGCCGGCGCCTGCAAGCCGCGGCGCACCGATCCTTCAGGCCGTCAAAGCACAAAGGATCGATGCCCCCTGCACGGCCCGATCAATACGTCAGATTGATCCGGTAGATCGAGGTGGTCCCGCTGATCTCATTGCCGACCACCAGCAACGGCTGGCCGCTGGGCGAATCCTTGGCCGCGATGAAGGCCAGCCCCTCGGGCCCGCGGTCACCATTCACGCCGTCACGGGTATTGAGGTAATTGACGAACACCGGCGCGGTCGGTGTGGTGACGTCATAGACCATCACACCCCCCACACGCTCCAGCGCGATGAAGGCAAACGTCTTGCTGCCGAAAGACGTGACGATCACGCTTTCCGGTTCGGGACCTTTGGCGGGACTGCGGTTGTCCAGGGTGTTGTTGTCGTGGCTGGCATTGAAGGCCACGTTGTCCAGGGCGGTCGTGCGTTGCTCGAAGGCGTCGCCCGAATCGTAGACACGGCTCATGCCAGTGGTCCAGATGCTGAAGGAGCGGCCTCCAAAGGCGTAGAGCTCGCGGCATTGCCCTGATCCGTTCTTGCCATCCTGGCCGCCGTTCGGCGTGCTGGTGATGCGCAAGCGTCCCAGGTTGCTGTCCAGGATCTGATTGGCCGCATCGCTGAACACGGTCGGGTCAAGACCTGCCGCGCAATGGGTGCGCACACGTGATTCCTCATTGAAACCTGGCCAATCTGCGCGCGCATCGCCTTCGTTGGCGGTGATGAGATAGGTCTGGCCTGCCACGACATAGCTGGCAATCGCATCAGGCAGATACATGCCCTTGACCGGAACCGGACCAATCTTGATCCGGGGGGTACCTGTATTCGTGTTGGTGCCGCCATCCTCGTCGCTGACGTCCATCCCCATGCCCGTCAGGGAGTGGTCCTTGAATCCCAGCGGCTTGATGTCGGTGACCCGGCGGGTCGCGAGGTCCACGATGGCCACCGCGTTGTTTTCCTGGAGCGTCACATAGGCCGTCTTGTTGTCGGACGAGACCACGATGTATTCGGGCTCCAGATCCTGCGCCACGCTGGCGCCCGGCCCGTAGATGCGCACGCCTGCCGCTCGCAGGGTATCGATCTGGGCGTTGAAGCTGGTGAACCCGGCGGTGTGAACGGTTCGCGTGAGCGTGGTGGCGGTCGGGCTCAGGCCGCTGACTTCAATGATGCTGACCGAACCTTCGGGGTCGACGGAGTCGGGCTGCCCGTAGCTGTTCGGCTCGCCTTCGTTGGCCACCAGCA
>JBILSK010000101.1:0-6774 GCA_044372165.1 Burkholderiaceae bacterium
TGCCCCTTGATACAACTGTTCCACGCCGATCTGCTGGCAGCGGCGATTGGCGATGTAGCGCAGATATTCCTTGAACATCGGCGCATTCAGACCCAACACGCCACGCGGCATGGTGTCTTCGGCATAGCGATATTCCAGTTCCACCGCCTTGCGTATCAGCACCTGGATTTCCTCACGGAACTCCGGAGTCCACAGATGCGGGTTCTCAAGCTTGATCTGGTTGATCATGTCGATGCCGAAATTGCAATGCATGGACTCATCACGCAGGATGTATTGATATTGCTCGGCGGCACCGGTCATCTTGTTCTGACGACCCATGGCGAGAATCTGCGCAAAGCCGACATAGAAGAACAAGCCTTCCATCAGACAGGCGAACACGATCATGCTCTTGAGCAGCTTCTGATCGTTCTCGGGGGTGCCGGTCTGGAATGACGGATCGGTCAGCGTGTCGATGAACGGAATCAGGAACTCATCCTTTTCCCGGATGCTGGGAATTTCCTGATAGGCGTTGAATACCTCGCCCTCGTCCAGCCCGAGACTCTCGACGATGTACTGATAGGCGTGGGTGTGGATCGCTTCCTCGAAGGCCTGGCGCAACAGGAACTGTCGGCACTCGGGCGCACTGATGTGGCGATAGGTGCCCAGCACGATGTTGTTCGCGGCCAGCGAATCGGCTGTCACGAAGAAACCGAGATTGCGCTTGACCAGGCGGCGCTCGTCATCCGACAGGCCGGCAGGATTCTTCCAGAGCGCGATGTCGCGCTCCATGTTGATCTCCTGCGGCATCCAGTGATTGGCGCAACCGGCGAGGTACTTCTCCCACGCCCACTTGTACTTGAAGGGCACCAGCTGATTCACATCGGCTGCGCCATTGATGATGCGTTTGTCCTCGACCCGCACGCGACGCGTGTCCCGCGCGACTTGCGACCCCGAGTGCAGATGCTCGGCCACGGCGACGACATCGGTACCCGCCACCGGTGCACTGGGCGCCGCGACGAATGCCGGGGCGACAGGCGCGCGGCCCAGGCTGGGCGTGGGCGCCTTCGGCAGAGTAACGGGGGTGGAATCTTCCCAGGACAGCATTTAAGGTCTCGCTTCAGATTGGTCTGGTAACTACTTGTACCAACGCGAGATTCGGCTGTTATCAACAGATCGGATCTTACGTTGGGCGTATGGCGCTTGCAACGGGTTGGCGCTTGCAAACTTGACTTCGCGACGAAGGTCATGGCGTGAACACAACACTCGCCTCATCCATCGCGCGACCCCCTGCGATGAAGCAGGGCGTCGCGGGTCGTCGCTTACTGGCAGGCCTCGCACTCGGGATCGTCGAGTGCACAGAACTTCGGTGCGATCGGATCTTCGGTGTGGGCCGGGGCCATCGACATCGCTGCTGCCTGACCACCGTAGGAAAAGCCGCCTCCTGCAGCGCCTTCGGCCGACACGGCATTGAGCTGGCCCAGTCGATCGGTGGTGCTCTTTTCCGCGTGTGTCGCGCCCTGAGTGCGCAGGTAGTAGGTGGTCTTCAATCCACGCAGCCAGGCCATGGTGTAGGTGTCGTGCAGTTTCTTGCCCGATGCACCGGCCATGTAGATGTTCAGTGACTGCGATTGATCGATCCACTTCTGACGACGCGAGGCGCACTCGACCAGCCACGACGGATCGATCTCGAAGGCGGTGGCATAGATCGCACGCAGATCGGCCGGAATGCGATCGATGCGCGCCAGGCTGCCATCGAAGAACTTGAGATCGGCCACCATCACCTCGTCCCACAGACCGAGTGATTTCAGGTCACGCACGAGATAGTCGTTGACCACGGTGAACTCGCCCGACAGGTTCGACTTCACATACAGGTTCTGGAAGGTCGGCTCGATGCACGCCCCCACGCCGATGATGTTGGAGATCGTCGCAGTCGGAGCGATCGCCACGCAGTTCGAGTTGCGCATGCCGAACTGCGCAATGCGGCCACGCAGGGCGGTCCAGTCCAGCGACGCGCTCATGTCGACTTCGATGTAGCCGCCGCGCTGCTCGGCCAGCAGCTTGATCGAGTCCTGCGGCAGGATGCCGCGGTCCCACAGCGAGCCCTTGAAGCTCGGGTAGCGGCCGCGCTCCTCGGCCAGTTCGGTCGAGGCCCAGTACGCGTTGTAGCAGACGGCTTCCATCGAACGATCGGCGAAATCGACTGCCTCGACGCTGGCATAGGGCACTCGCATCAAGTGCAGGCAATCCTGGAAACCCATGATGCCCATGCCCACCGGGCGATGCTTGAGGTTGGACTGGCGCGCCTTGCCCACCGCGTAGTAGTTGATGTCGATGACGTTGTCGAGCATGCGCATCGCGATGCTGACCGTGCGACGCAGCTTCTCTGCGTCCAGGGACCAGCCGCCATCGGCAGCCTGCACCATGTGCGCGACCAGGTTCACCGAACCGAGGTTGCACACCGCGATCTCGGTGTCGCCGGTGTTCAGCGTGATCTCGGTGCACAGGTTGGAGCTGTGCACCACGCCCACATGCTGCTGCGGCGAGCGGATGTTGCACGGGTCCTTGAAGGTGATCCAGGGATGGCCGGTCTCGAACAGCATCGAGAGCATCTTGCGCCACAGCGCCACGGCCTGCACGGTCTTGAACAGCTTCAGATCGCCATTGGCGGCACGCTGCTCGTAGCGCACATAGGCGTCCTCGAAGGCGCGGCCGTAGGTGTCGTGCAGATCCGGGCAGTCGGAGGGCGAGAACAGCGTCCAGTTGCCATTTTCCATCACCCGCTTCATGAAGAGGTCGGGGATCCAGTTCGCGGTGTTCATGTCGTGCGTGCGCCGACGGTCATCGCCAGTGTTCTTGCGCAGCTCGAGGAACTCCTCGATGTCGAGGTGCCAGGTCTCCAGGTAGGCACAGACTGCGCCCTTGCGCTTGCCGCCCTGATTCACCGCGACCGCAGTGTCATTGACCACCTTCAGGAAGGGCACGACGCCCTGGCTCTTGCCGTTGGTGCCACGGATATGGCTGCCCAGCGCGCGCACCGGCGTCCAGTCGTTGCCCAGGCCGCCGGCGTACTTGGCCAGCAATGCGTTTTCCTTGATGGCCTCGTAGATGCCGTCCAGGTCGTCGGACACCGTGGTGAGATAGCACGACGACAGTTGCGAGCGCTGCGTCCCCGAATTGAACAGGGTCGGTGTGGAGCTCATGAAGTCGAAGCTCGACAGCAGTTCGTAGAACTCGATGGCGCGCGCTTCGCGGTCGATCTCGTTGAGCGACAGGCCCATGGCCACGCGCATGAAGAAGGCCTGCGGCATCTCGATGCGCTGCTCGTCGATGTGCAGGAAGTAGCGGTCGTACAGCGTCTGCAGGCCGAGGTAGGTGAACTGGTTGTCTCGCTCGCCGACCAGCGCCCGGCCGAGTCGCTGCAGATCGAACTGCTCGAGCCGGGGGTCGAGCAGACCCGCGTCGACGCCACGGCGCACGAAGCGGGGGAAGTACTCGACGTAGCGCTCGCACATCGCGGCGTGCGTGACCTCTTCGCCGAGCACCTCGCGGCGCACCGTGTGCAACAGCAAGCGGGCAGTGACCTGGCTGTAGGCAGGATCGGTCTCGAGCAGCGCGCGAGCTGACAGGATGGCCGACTTGTGGACCTCCTCGATCGGGATGCCGTCGTACAGGTTCTTGAGCGTCTCGGCCAGCACCAGCGAGGGTTGCACCGTGTCACCCAGGCCCGCGCAAGCGGCCTCGATGAGGCCGCGCAGGACGGATTCGTCCAGCGGACTCGCCACGCCGGCGTCCAGCACATTGATGCGCGGACCACTCGGTTGTCCGGCGGCCGTCTGCACGGCCTGGCGGGCGGCGCGCTCCTGCGAGCGCTTCTCGCGGTACAGCACATAGGCCCGCGCCACTTCGTGCTCACCCGAACGCATCAAGGACAGTTCGACCTGGTCCTGGATGTCCTCGATGTGGAACGTGCCACCCGCCGGCTTGTTGCGCACCAGCGCGTTCACCACGCCATGGGTCATCTGCTCGACCAGTTCGCGCACCCGCGCCGACGCAGCACCCTGCCCACCGCTGACGGCCAGGAAGGCCTTGGTCATGGCGATCGAGATCTTGCCGGGCTCGAAGGAGACCACTGAGCCATTGCGGCGGATCACCTTGAAGTCGGCCAGCGTGGGGGCCTCCTGGCGGGGGGCGGACTCGGGGATGGCATAGCCGGTGCCGGAAAAGCCGGGGGGGCGCTGCGAGGTTTCTACGACCCTTTGCATGGGGATCTGACTCCAGAAAACGTGTGGTGCGACTGATCGCTATAGGACAGGAACGCCGCCTCGGGGGAGCGCGGCGTTCGACAAGACATGCCGGTGTCAAAACGGACCTGACGACCGACCTTCGACAGACCGGGCCAGATCGGTCTGGATCGGTTCAAACGACCGGGACTGGATCGCGGAACAGGCTTCGAAACAGCTTCAGGACGGCCCCGGAGAGCCCCGGCGACAGGCGGATCGGCCCGCAAGTCCCAGTGCGCTCAATCTCGGTCTGGGCACTAGATATGGGGTCTGTCCGACGTAACAGGCCTAATTCTAGTGGCCGACCGACGGGTTCGCAAGCACATCCCGGACGATTTGTGCGTCTTGCCGACCGTACACCCGCTCATGCTCCACGCAAGCCGCATGAGTGCTGGCTTGCGCTGTCCACCCCCTTGCAGCAGGTCGGTTTCGAGGCAACTTGGCCTCGGAAAGCGCATCAGGATTGAAGCCCGGCTTCAAGCTTGCGCAATGGCGCGGTCTGGCGGGGGAAAGGGTCGCTGCAACCCGCTTGCCTGCGTGAGGGCACCAAATCGGTCCCACTCGAACAGTGGCCCTGGATCGACCTTGCGTCCCGGGGCGATGTCGCTGTGCCCGGCCACCCATCGCAGGGGCCAGCGTCGTGCCAGGTCCCCGGTCAGGCGGGCGAGCACCCGGTATTGAGCATCCGTGAAGGGGCGCAGGGCGTCGCCCTCGAGCTCGATGCCCAGGGAAAAGTCATTGCAACGCTCGCGCCCCTTGAAACGGGACAGACCGGCATGCCAGGCCCTGTCTTCACCTGCCACGAACTGGATCAGCTGCCCCTGGCG
Source organism: Burkholderiaceae bacterium (assembly GCA_044372165.1). Taxonomy (GTDB): domain Bacteria; phylum Pseudomonadota; class Gammaproteobacteria; order Burkholderiales; family Burkholderiaceae_E; genus UBA4615. The sequence continues at coordinate 5,087 of JBILSK010000101.1, forward strand.
TCGGATGAGGAAATGGGCTGACACCCGCAGGCCCGCCAGGGATGCGAAATCGGCATGGGCGTGCGGGTCGATCCGATTGGTGAACAAGCGCTCGATGGCATCGCCGCTGAAATGCCCCGCCGGCAGGCTGATGTGATGGATGACCAGCAAGTCGATGGGCAGCCCCGGCGGACGCGCATCGTGGTTGGGCGACGGCACCCGACGCGCCGGGGCGTACCAGCCGTGGCCGTCCGTCGACCAGGGCGACCGGCGCACCTCAGGGCGGGCGGTCACTGCATCTCCAGGCGCTGCATCCGGTGACGCAGCGCCCTGAAGCTGATGCCCAGCAGCCGTGCAGCGGCAGTCCGGTTCTGCCCGGTCCGCTCGAGGGCACGGGCGATGGCCTCGCGCTCGAGCCGTTCGAGATAGTCGGGCAGGCAGACAGGCACGGCTTCGGCGCCCGGGGACGCCAGGATCCCCGTGTCGACCTCGAGGCCTGCCTCGCCCTGGTCGGCAGCCGGGTCAGCCTGCCTGCCCCTCGGGACGCTCCCGGTGGCCCCGAATCCGGGCGATGGGTTCAGGTCGGTGGCCGGTTCGTTTTCGGACAGATCGGCCAGGACCGGCTTGAGGCCGAGATCCTCGACGTTGATCACGTCGCCGCTGGAAAAGGCCATCGCTCGCTCGAGAATGTTCTCGAGCTCGCGGACATTGCCGGGAAAGGCGTAGCTCTGCAGATAGCGCAGCGCCACCGACGCCAGCTTGGGTGGCGCCAGCAGCCCCGCCCGCGCCGCCAGTCGATCGAGCAGCGCACGGGCAATCAGGGGCACATCCTCGAGCCGCTCGCGCAGCGGTGGCACCCGCAACTCGATCACATTCAGGCGGTAGAAGAGATCCTGGCGAAAACGTCCCTGGGCCACGCAGGTGGCCAGGTTCTGGTGGGTGGCACTCACGATGCGCACATCGACCGGCTCTTCGGACGAGGCACCGACCCGACGCACCTTGCGCTCCTGGATGGCCCGCAACAGCTTCACCTGCATGGCCAGCGGCAGGTCAGCCACCTCGTCCAGGAACAAGGTGCCGCCACTGGCCGCCTGGAAAAAGCCGATCCGATCCTGGTCTGCGCCTGTGAAGGCGCCCTTTCGATAGCCGAAGAATTCGGCCTCCATCAGGGCTTCGGGAATGGCGCCGCAATTGACGGCGACGAAGGATTGACCGGCCCGGCTGCCGCAGTCATGAATGAGCCGAGCCGCCAGTTCCTTGCCGGCACCCGACTCGCCGGTGATGGCGACCGGCGCCATGCTGCGAGCCAGCCGATGAATGGTGGCACGCACATCGGCGATGGCAGGCGATACGCCGATCAGCAAGGCGCGGGCAGGATCCGGAGCCTCGGGCTGCGGCGCCCCGGAGATCGACGCCGCCAAGGTCACCTCGGCCGACAGGGTGGCCGCCCCGGTCTCGGCAGGCGGGGTCGGTGCGAACGATCCGGGCGCAGTGGCCGGGCGCGCAGGGTCGGGCACCCGCAGGGCCGAGCGCACCAGCGCGCGCAGCGCATCGAGGCTCACCGGCTTGGCCACGTAGTCGAACGCGCCCGCCTTCAGGGCTGCCACCGCATTTTCCGCGCTGCCATACGCCGTGATCACGGCCACCGGGGTGTCCGGTTGCACTGCGCCCAGCGCGGCCACCAGTTCGAGCCCTTCGCCATCGGGCAG
>JBILSK010000102.1:0-6754 GCA_044372165.1 Burkholderiaceae bacterium
CACAAACCGTCGCGCGGCAGGGTCGCTTGCAGGCGTACCGGCGCGCCGTCCGACGCCATGGCCTGCGCGCGCTTGACCGTGTCGGCCACCGGCAGCGCCAGCACCGCACCCACCGGCTCATCGATCAGCGCATCGTGCAGCCGCCTCAGTGCCGTGGGATCGATCCCGGGACGGGCTGCGTCATGGACCCAGACCCAATCCTCCGCGCCCGCCCCGCATTCGGCTGCCAGCGCGTCCAGGCCGCCCAGCACGCTGTCGCGACGGGTAGCACCACCGACCGCGGCAACCTTCACCCGCGCATCATTCAATCCGGGCAGTGTCTGCGCCAGAGCGTCGCCCGGCGCCACCACGACCAGCACGCAGGCAAAGACCGGATCGGCCAACAGCGCGCGCACCGTGTGCTCCAGCAGACTGGCACCCTGCAGGGCCAGGTACTGCTTGGGGCGGTCTGCACCCATGCGCGCACCGATGCCGGCCGCAGGCACCACCGCAAAATGACGCGCTGGCGTGGCAAGCGGGGCGCCGTTCGACACGGCCGCCCCGCAAACACGGGCGTCGAGGCGGTTTTCGGTGGCAGTCATGGGGTCTGAGCGCGGAGGCGCCGGTCGAGGAAAGCTAGAATTATAGGTTTCGGGCAGCGCTGCCCGGATCCACCTTGCGACCTGCCGCTTGAAACCTCCCGCCACACGCACGCCCCGCGCTCCAGCCGCTTCGCCGCGAGAGGATGCCGGCACGCCGGCCTTGCCAGATCCGATCATGCCGGCCGCCGGCGCACGTCCCGCAGTGCCGCCCGCACCGGCCGCACCCATCGCTCTGCCCTGGAGCGGCGCGGTGCTCGCGCTACCCGAACCCGCAGCCGGCAAGGTGATCTCGCTACCAGCCACCCACGGCAGCGCCGACGCCTGGCTGCTGGCCGACCTGGCGCGCCGCCATGCGACGCAGTCGCGCATGCTGGTGGCGGTCAGTGCCTCGGCCCTGGATGCGGTGAGACTGGCCGACGAGGCCCGCTGGTTTGCCCCCGGCCTGCGGGTGCACACGCTGTCCGACTGGGAAACCCTGCCCTACGACGCGTTCTCGCCGCACCAGGACCTGGTCTCCGACCGGCTGGCCACGCTTTACGAATTGCAGCAGCAACGCGTCGACCTGCTCTGCGTGGCCGCCACCACGGCCCTGCATCGCCTGTCCCCGCCGGCCTTCGTGGCCGCACACACCTTCTCGTTTCGCAAGGGCCAGAAGCTTGATGAAGCCGCCCTGCGCGCACAGCTCACCCTGGCCGGCTACGAGCATGTCTCGCAAGTCGTGCGGCCGGGTGAGTACTGCGTACGCGGTGGCCTGATCGACCTGTTTCCGATGGGCTCGGCCCTGCCTTATCGGCTGGACCTGTTCGATGCCGAAGTGGAGTCCATCCGCGCCTTCGACCCGGACTCCCAGCGCAGCCTCTTTCCGGTCGAGACGGTACGCATCCTGCCGGGGCGTGAGATCCCGATGGACGAGACCGCACGAACCGCGTTTCGCGGCCGCTGGCGCGAGCGCTTCGAGGGTGACCCAAGCAAGGCCGGCCCCTACCGCGATATCGGCAATGGCATTGCAGCCGCCGGCATCGAGTACTGGCTGCCGCTGTTCTTCGACTCGACCGCCACCCTCTTCGATTACCTGCCCGACACGGCCCTGATCGCCACCCACGGCGATGTCGAAGCCGCGGGCCGCCGCTTCGGCCAGGAAACCGCGCAACGCCACGCCTTTCTGGCCCACGACGCGCAGCGGCCCCTGCTGCGTCCGGACGAGCTGTTCCTGGATATCGAGTCCTTCTTCGGCCAGGCCCGACGCTTTGGTCGGTATGCGCTGCACGAGGCGCGCACCGCACTGGCGGTGGAGGACGTGCCCACCCCGACTGAACCCACCACCGAGCGCAACCGCCCGCCCCATTCGATCGCCTTGCCCGAGCTCGCAGTCGAGCGACGCGCCGACGCGCCCCTGGCCCGCCTGCAGCGCTGGCTGGACGAAACCGACGTCAGGGTCCTGGTGGTCGCCGAGTCGGCCGGGCGGCGCGAAACCATCGCCCAGCTGTTCGCCGAGCATGGCATCGACCTGCCCGTCATCGACGACTGGGCAACGTTTGCCACCAGCCCGCTGCAACGCGCCCTGGGCATCGGCCCGGTCTCGGAGGGCTTCGCGTTTGCCGGTGCCTCGCCGACCGAAGCGCTGGTGCTCATCACCGAGACTGAGCTCTTTGCCGGCACGGCGCGACGCCGAGGCCGACGCAAGCGCGACGCGGTCACCGATGTCGATGCCATCATCCGGGACCTGTCCGAACTCTCGGTCGGCGACCCGGTGGTGCATGCCCAGCATGGCATCGGTCGCTACCAGGGCTTGATCAACCTGGACCTGGGCGATGGGCCCAATGAATTCCTGCACCTGGCCTATGCCGGAAGCGCCACGCTGTACGTACCGGTCGCGCAACTGCACCTGATCGGCCGCTACTCCGGCGCCTCGCCGGAAGATGCGCCTTTGCACCTGCTCGGCTCGGGTCAATGGGAAAAGGCCCGGCAGCGCGCCGCCAAGCGCGCCCGCGACACCGCCGCCGAACTGCTCAACCTGTACGCACGCCGTGCGGCGCGCCAGGGGCACTCATTCCGCTTCGATGCCCACGACTACGAGGCCTTTGCGGAAGGCTTCGGATTCGAGGAAACCCCGGACCAGCTTGCCGCCATCCATGCGGTCACGCAGGACCTGGTGTCCGGCAAGCCGATGGACCGATTGATCTGCGGCGACGTCGGTTTCGGCAAGACCGAAGTGGCCCTGCGCGCGGCCTTCGTTGCAGCCGCCGATGGCAAGCAGGTGGCCATTGTCTGCCCGACCACGCTGCTGGCCGAGCAGCACTTCGAGACCTTCTCGGACCGCTTCTCGAACTGGCCGATGAAGCTGGCCGAACTGTCGCGATTCCGGTCGACCAAGGAGATTCGAGTGGCCCTGGAAGGCCTGGCCGACGGCACCCTGGACATCGTGATCGGCACGCACAAGCTGCTCAGCAAGGACATCCGCTTCAAGCGCCTCGGGCTGGTGATCATCGACGAGGAGCATCGCTTCGGGGTGCGACAGAAAGAGGCGCTGAAAGCCTTGCGTGCAGAGGTCGATGTGCTCACGCTGACCGCCACGCCGATTCCCCGCACGCTGGCCATGAGCCTGGAAGGCATTCGCGACTTCTCGGTGATTGCCACCGCCCCCCAAAAGCGCCTGGCGATCAAGACCTTCGTGCGTCGCGAATCCGACGGCGTGATCCGGGAAGCCTTGCTGCGCGAACTGCGCCGTGGCGGTCAGGCCTACTTCCTGCACAACGAGGTCGAGACCATCGAGAATCGACGCGCGATGCTCGAGAAGCTGGTACCTGAAGCGCGCATCGTGGTCGCCCATGGCCAGATGCATGAACGGGAACTCGAGCGGGTCATGCGCGAATTCCACGCCCAGCGCGCCAATGTGCTGCTGTGCACGACCATCATCGAGACCGGCATCGACGTGCCGACGGCCAATACCATCGTGATGCACCGGGCCGATCGCTTCGGACTGGCTCAGCTGCACCAGCTGCGCGGACGGGTCGGCCGCTCGCATCACCAGGCCTATGCCTATCTGCTGATCCCCGACGAAGGGGCAATCACCAAGGACGCCACCCGACGCCTGGAGGCCATTCAGTCGATGGAGGAACTCGGTTCGGGCTTTTTCCTCGCCATGCATGACCTGGAGATCCGCGGCGCCGGCGAGGTGCTGGGCGACGAGCAATCGGGTGACATGCAGGAAGTCGGTTTCGGGCTGTACAACGACATGCTCAATCACGCGGTGCGCGCCTTGAAGGCGGGTCGCGAACCCGACCTGTCGGCACCGCTGGAGGCGGTCACCGAGATCAATCTGCATGTGCCGGCCCTGTTGCCCAACGACTACTGCGGCGACGTGCACGAACGCCTGACCCTGTACAAGCGACTGGCCAATTGCAGCACGCTCGAGGCTCTGGATGGCATGCAGGAAGAACTCATCGACCGCTTCGGCAAGCTGCCCGAAGCGGCTCGTGCATTGATCGACACCCATCGGCTGCGCATCCTGTCGTCGCCACTGGGTGTCTCGCGCATCGATGCCTCGGCCGAGACCATCGTGCTGCAGTTCGTGCCCCAGCCACCGATCCCTCCGGAGCGCATCATCCGTTTCATCCAGTCGCGACGCGATGCGAAGCTGTCCGGCCCCGACCGGCTGCGACTCGCCGTGCGCACCGACGACCTCGCCCAGCGGGTTCAACGCCTGCGGGAAATCGTGAAAGCCCTGTCCGCATGACCCGACTCGTCATCCAGCACCCTGCCTTGTCCGAGGCTGCCGTGAGCGGCTTTGCGCAGGCCGTCGGCCGTGCGCCCGCGCATCGCACCCCGACCCTGGCGATCTGGCCGGACACGCTCATCGACGGCACACGGGTCGGGCAGTTGGGAGACGCCCTGGGCGTCGATGCCGAGATCGTGCGCCCTGGCATGCAGCTGGACGAATTCCGCCTGGCGGCCTTCGACATGGACTCCACACTGATCACCATCGAGTGTGTCGACGAGATCGCCGACTATGCTGGCTGCAAGTCCGAGGTCGCCGCCATCACCGAGGCGGCCATGCGTGGCGAGATCACCGACTACAACGAAAGCCTGCGCCGACGCGTCGCCCTGCTGGCCGGGTTGCCGGAGTCGACGCTGCTGCGGGTCTGGGAAGACCGGGTCCGACTGAGTCCGGGCGCCGATGCCTTGATCGCCGGACTCAAGCAGGCCGGCGTGCGTATCCTGCTGGTCTCGGGAGGGTTCACCTTCTTCACTGAGCGACTGAAGGCCCGTCTCGGCCTGGACTGGGCACGCTCCAATGTGCTCGAGGTCGCCGACGGCAAACTCACTGGCCGTCTGGTCGGTCCGATCGTCAATGCCCAGCGCAAGCGCACCATCGTCGAGCAGACCTGCGCGGTGATGGGCATCACCCCAGCACAGGCGATCGTGGTCGGCGATGGCGCCAACGACCTGCAGATGATGTCGATTGCCGGCCTGTCGGTGGCCTTTCACGCCAAACCCATCGTGCGCGACGAGACCACGCACGCGATCAATCACTGCGGCCTGGACGCCATCCTCAACTTCTTCGAGGCCTGAGCGCGCCTCGCGTTCGGGCAAGGAATCGGTGATCCCCTGCCCGATGCGGTCACCCGCCCGACTCAGACCGGCTCTGGCACGCTCGGCAGACCCGACAGCGCCATGGCGAGCTCGCTCTCGTCGTACTTGAGGTCCTGCAACTTCCCGGCCGAATAATCGCTGTAGGCGGTCATGTCGAAGTGGCCGTGGCCGCACAGGTTGAACAGGATGGTCTCCGAGCGACCTTCCCGCTTGCAGCGCAAGGCTTCCTCGATCGCCCCCTTCACCGCGTGGTTCGCCTCGGGCGCAGGCAGGATGCCCTCGTTGCGAGCGAACAGCACACCGGCCGCAAAGCATTCGGTCTGGTGATAGGCCGTGGCTTCGATCAAGCCGAGCTCCTTCAGGTGCGACACCAGCGGCGCCATGCCGTGGTAACGCAAGCCCCCGGCGTGAAAGCCCGGCGGCGTGAAGGTCGACCCCAGCGTGTGCATCTTGGTGAGCGGCGTCATGTGCGCGGTGTCGCCGAAGTCATAGGCGTACTTGCCGCGGGTGAGCGAGGGGCAGGCCGCAGGCTCGACCGCGACGATGCGCGGCTTGCGCCCGCCGCGCAGGGTATCGCCGATGAACGGGAAGGCGATGCCGGCAAAGTTCGAGCCCCCGCCAGTGCACCCGACCACCACGTCCGGCCAGGCATCGGCCATCTGCATCTGTTCCATGGACTCCAGGCCGATGATGGTCTGGTGCAGCAGCACATGGTTCAGCACCGACCCCAGGGCGTATTTGGTGTCCTCGTTTTGCGCCGCGATCTCGACCGCCTCGGAAATCGCGATACCCAGGCTGCCCGGGTGGTTCGGGTCGCGCGCCAGGACGCTGCGACCGTAGGCGGTCTCGGTCGACGGCGAGGGGAAGCACTTCGCCCCGTAGGTCTCCATCAGGGCGCGACGATACGGCTTCTGATCGTAGGACACGCGCACCTGGAAGACCTTGACTTCCAGCCCGAACAGCGCGCCGGCAAACGACAGCGAGGTGCCCCACTGCCCTGCACCGGTCTCGGTGGAGAGCTTCTTCACACCGGCTTCCTTGTTGTAGAAGGCCTGTGCGACAGCGGTGTTGGGCTTGTGCGAACCGGCGGGGCTCACACCTTCGTACTTGTAGAAGATCTTGGCAGGGGTTCCGAGCGCCTTCTCCAGCCGATGCGCGCGATACAGCGGTGCCGGACGCCAGAGACGATAGACATCGCGCACCGGCTCGGGAATTTCCACCTCACGCTCGGTGGTGACCTCCTGCATGATCAGCGCCATCGGAAAAAGCGGTGCGAGGTCATCCGGACCAACAGCTTGCAGGGTTCCCGGATGGAGCACGGCGGGTGCCGGCTTGGGCAGGTCGGCCTGGATGTTGTACCAGGCCTTGGGGATCCGGTTCTCGGGCAGCAGATACTTGGTCGATTCGGTCACGCGAGGGTCTCCGTCAGTGATGGGGGCTGGCCAGGCGGCACTCGGTGCGACCGGCCCAGGGCGTCAGACATTAGAGGGACTGCTCTATTGCCTTGCGTCATTATCGTCGACGCAGGACCTGCTCATGACGTTTCGGTAGCTCGAACCCTGATTTCGACCGGCTGTCCG
>JBILSK010000103.1:0-6632 GCA_044372165.1 Burkholderiaceae bacterium
ACCGCACGATCAAAGCCGGGTCGTGCCTCGCGCATCTGACGCACGCGGGACAAGGGGGATTCGGTGGCCAGCAAGGCCTGGGCGCTCTCCGAGAAAGCCTGCAGGGAGTCGGCGAGTTCGCCGTCGGTGCCTGGGTTCATGTGTTCAGCCAAGACAATGAAGTGCAAGGGGCGCGGACGGCGTCCACGCTTGTGTCGGACCGTGCCGGTTTGGCAGACGTGAAGCCGGTCCTCGCCGGATTGTCGCGCATAGACCCGGTGCGCGCGAATCGCGTGGATCGGGCGCACGCAGACCGGCCTCGCTTCAACCCACGACCGTGCACAGGGGGAGATCCTCTCCCGCGCTCACACGGACAGGACGGCTTGGCCCGGAGTACACTGCGGCCCTGTCATGAGCGCCTCCCATCCCCAGCGTCTGCGTGCCCTTGTCCTGGGCGCGCTCGGTGTCGTCTTCGGCGACATCGGCACCAGTCCGCTGTATGCCTTCAAGGAAGCCTTCGCGCAGCCCCACGGAATGCCCTTGTCGCCCGACAAGGTGTTTCCGGTGCTGTCGATGATCTTCTGGGCAGTCACGATCATCGTGACCCTCAAGTACGTGCTGGTGATGCTGCGCTTCGACTACCGAGGCGAGGGCGGCGTGCTGGCTTTGCTGTCGAACACACTCAGCATGGTTCGGGAGCGGCCGCGTCTGACCTGGGTGGTGAGCACGCTGGGCATCTTTGCCGGCTCCCTGTTCTACGGCGATGCAGTGATCACGCCGGCCATTTCAGTGCTCTCGGCGGTGGAAGGCATCACGGTGGCCGCCCCCGGTCTGTCCGGCTTCGTGGTGCCCATCGCGCTGGTGATCCTGATCGGGCTGTTCGTGATACAGCGCAGTGGCACGGCCAGCGTGGGTGCGCTGTTCGGCCCGGTGATGCTGGTGTGGTTCTTCACGCTGGCCGCTTTGGGGGTGGCCAGCATCGTGCAGATGCCCGAGGTGCTGGCCGCGGTCAATCCGATGTACGCCCTGCAGTTTGCCGTGGAGCAGCCCGGCTGGACGCTGGTGGCGCTCAGTGCGGTCTTCCTGACCCTCACCGGGGCTGAGGCACTGTATGCGGATCTGGGCCATTTCGGAGCGCGGCCCATTCAGGTCGGCTGGTTCACCATGGTGTTTCCATGTCTGATGCTGAACTATTTCGGCCAGGCCTCGCTGGTGCTACGCGACCCGTCTGCGGTGCGAAATCCCTTCTTCCTGCTGGCGCCGGAGCCGCTGCTGGTGCCGCTGGTACTGCTGTCGACCCTGGCTACAGTGATCGCGTCGCAGGCCACCATTTCTGGCGCGTTCTCGGTCACGCAGCAGGCCTCGCGGCTGAACTACCTGCCACGCCTGCGGGTGCTGTACACCTCGGACACCTCGGCCGGTCAGATCTACATTCCAGCCATCAACTGGATGCTGCTGGTGGCCGTGCTGGTGCTGGTGATGACGTTTCGCAGCTCGAGTTCGCTGGCAGCGGCCTACGGCGTGGCGGTCTCGGGCGATCTGATGATCGGCAGCATGCTGCTGTTCGTTGCGGTGATGGTGAACCCGGCCCGTCGCCTGCGGCTGCTGCTGCCGCTGCTGGCGGTCTTCCTGTTTCTGGAGGTGTTCTTCTTTTACGCCAACATCCAGAAGGTCTTCGAGGGGGGCTGGTTTCCGCTGCTGGTCGCAACCATCATGTTCACCCTGCTGACCACCTGGCGCCGGGGCATCGAGATCATGCGTTCCCGCAAGGACGCGATGAACTGGGACCCTCGCGACGATCTGGACATGGATCTGTCTGGCGTCACACGCGTGCCCGGTTCGGCCGTGTTCTTCAGCTCGAATGCCTCGGGTTATCCCGGCAGCTTCCTGCACAACCTGAAGCACAACAAGGTGGTGCACGAGCAGACCGTCTTCCTGACGGTCAACTTCGACGATGTCCCCAGGGTGCGTGACGATGAGCGTCTGGAGCTGCAACGACGCCCAGGCGGCATCTTCCGGCTGGTGGTGCACTTCGGCTATCGGGAAGACCCGGATATCGCCCGCGTCTTCAAACTTGCGCGGCGCAAGGGCCTGGAGATCGATCTTGAGGAGACCTCGTTTTTCACCAGCAAGCCGGTGATCGTGTCGGTGTCTCGCCGAGGATTGTTCGGCTGGCGTCGCTCCCTGTTCGGCTGGATGATGCAGAACAGCCCCAGCGTCGCGAACTATTTCGGGCTGCCCCCCAATCGCGTGATCGAACTGGGGTCTCAGGTCGCGATCTGATCCGCGGCCGTGCCGCGCCCGCATGGCGGCATTCTCCCCAATAAACCTGCCGACACTGTGCGTCCTGTGGCGCCTTGTTGGTCAGTGCGCAGGGGGACGATCCGGATTTCTACGATAATCGGCGGATGGCGACGCGCAGGAACGACTATACAGAGGCCTCGATCCGGGTCCTCAAGGGCCTGGAACCGGTCCGACAACGGCCCGGCATGTACACGCGGACTGACAGTCCGCTGCACATCATCCAGGAGGTGATCGACAACGCGGCCGATGAAGCGTTGGCCGGCTTTGCTCGCCGCATCTCGGTGACCATGCTGATCGATGGCGGCATCTCGATCGAGGATGACGGTCGTGGCATCCCGGTGGGCATCCACCCCGAAGAGGGCGTTCCCACGGTCGAGATCGTGTTCACGCGCCTGCATGCAGGCGGCAAGTTCGACAAGCAGGCGGGCGGGGCCTACAGCTTCTCGGGGGGCTTGCACGGCGTCGGTGTGTCGGTCACCAATGCCCTGTCGCTTCGCTTGAATGTAACGGTCTGGCGCCAGGACGAACGAGGCCCTGCCACCCATGTCATCGGGTTTTCCGGGGGTGAGGTGACTGCGCCGCTCACCTCCCGGGCCGCAGAGAAGGGCGAGCCGCGCAACGGCACACGGGTCGAGGTCTGGCCCGATCCCAGCTATTTCGACAGCCAGGCGCTGCCGCTCGCCGAACTCGAACGCTTGCTGCGGTCCAAGGCCGTGCTGTTGCCCGGCGTCGAGGTGACGCTGCGGATGCAGAAAACCGGCCAGGTACACGTCTGGAAGTACGCGGAGGGCTTGCGGGGCTACCTGACCGAAGCCTTGGCGGGCAATGGTCCGGAGCCCGAATACCAGCCCCTGGTGCCGCTCTTCGAGGGCGAGCAGTACAGTGCGGCGGGCCACGACACCTTCGCGGAAGGCGAGGGGGCGCAGTGGGTCGTGGCCTGGAGCGAGGCCGGCGGTCTGGTGCGCGAGTCCTACGTCAATCTCATTCCGACACCTGCGGGCGGTACCCACGAATCAGGTCTCAGAGACGGCCTGTTCGGTGCCGTCAAGGGTTTTTGCGACCTGCATTCTCTGCTCCCCAAGGGGGTGAAGCTGATGCCCGAGGATGTGTTTGCCCGGGCCAGTTTCGTGCTGTCGGCCAAGGTCCTTGACCCCCAGTTCCAGGGACAGATCAAGGAGCGCCTGAACTCGCGCGATGCCTTGCGACTGGTCTCGGGATATGTCCGCGGTCGCTTCGAGCTCTGGCTCAACGAGCATGTCGATTGGGGCCGGCGCATCGCCGATCTCGTGATTCGTCAGGCTCAGGTGCGTCAGCGCAGTGCGCAGAAGGTCGAAAAGCGCAAGAGCTCTGGGGTGGCGGTGCTGCCGGGCAAGCTCACCGACTGCGAAAGCACCGACCTGAGCCGCAACGAGGTCTTCCTGGTGGAAGGCGACTCGGCAGGCGGTTCGGCGAAGATGGGCCGGGACAAGGAATTCCAGGCGATCCTGCCCTTGCGAGGCAAGGTGCTGAACACCTGGGAGACGGATCGGGACAGACTGTTTGCCAATACCGAGATCCACGATATCGCGGTCGCCATCGGGGTCGACCCGCACGGACCCGGCGACACGCCGGACCTCTCGAACCTGCGTTACGGCAAGGTTTGCATCCTGTCCGACGCCGATGTGGACGGTGCACACATTCAGGTGCTGCTGCTCACCCTGTTTCTGAAGCACTTTCCGAAGCTGATCGACGCGGGCCACCTGTATGTCGCCCGTCCGCCGCTGTTCCGGGTCGATGTACCCGCTCAAGGCAAACGCCCCTTGCGCAAGCTGTATTGCCTGGATGAAGGCGAGTTGCGTCACGCCGAGGACAAGCTGCGCAAGGATGGCTTGCGCGAAGGCGTCTGGACGATCTCCCGCTTCAAGGGCCTGGGCGAGATGACGGCCGAGCAATTGTGGGAAACCACCTTGAACCCTGAGACCCGCCGTCTGCTGCAGGTCGAGCTTGGCGCGGTCGATGTCCTGGGCACCGAGTCTCGCTTCACCATGCTGATGGGCAAGGGCGAATCGGCCGCGCGCCGAGCCTGGATCGAGGAACATGGCAACGAGGTGGACGTCGATGTCTGATCGAGACCACCCTCGCGCAGCCCGCACGGCGCGCTCACCCCTGATGGAGAAGCACACGATGAATGCACGGATGGCGACCCGAACGCGCGACGCCTGGCGTGGCCTGCTGTCGGTGGCGGCACTGGCCTTGCTGATGGCTGGCTGTAGTGGCGATGGCGCAGGGGCGGGCGGCGGTCTGCCGGGTTACACGCAAGGCGAGGGCTCGGGAGGGGATCCCACCGGCAGCGCTCAGATCGTGGTGAGCAATGCTGTGCCCACCAGCGGCAATGGGACGGTGGTCATGGCGACCGGCACCGCCACGCCCTCGCCGAACTCGTCCCTGGTGACGCTGTCCGTAAAGGGCGTGGTCTCGGGAGGCAGCACCCAGCATGTCTTCACCGTCCTCTATGACACCGCCAGCCAGATGGTCGTGAGCGCCAATCACGCCTGGGGCGCACCCGGTGCCCTGGCGCAAGGCAGCACGGACTGCGTGCTTCAGCAGTCGTCCGCTTCGGCCAGCAACAGCTTTTGTCTGACGGTCGCCGTGCAACCCGCCGCCGGCCAGATGAGCTTCCAGTCCACCTATCTTGAATCGTCCAACGGACTGAACACGTCGCTGCTGAACGGCACGGCCCGGTTCACCCCCTTCTGACCGCATGACCGACCTGATTCCTGAGTCCAGCGATCCCGTCGACGATGACGGCACTCGATTGACGCTGGCGAACTACGCCGAACGCGCCTACCTCGATTACGCGGTTTCGGTGGTCAAGGGGCGGGCACTGCCCGATGTCGCCGACGGCCAGAAGCCTGTCCAGCGACGCATCCTGTACGCCATGAATGCCATGGGTCTGGGATCCACGGCCAAGCCGGTCAAGTCGGCACGCGTGGTCGGCGATGTGCTGGGCCGCTATCACCCCCATGGCGACACCGCCGCCTACGATGCGCTGGTGCGCATGGCGCAGGCCTTCACGCTGCGATATCCGCTGGTCGATGGTCAGGGAAACTTCGGCTCACGTGATGGCGACGGTGCGGCTGCGATGCGCTACACCGAAGCCCGCCTGACGCCTTATGCGCGGCTGCTGCTCGATGAGATCGATCAGGGCACGGTCGATTTCGTGCCCAACTACGATGGCTCGACCGAGGAGCCGGCACTGTTGCCGGCCCGATTGCCGATGGTGCTCCTCAATGGGGCCTCGGGCATCGCGGTGGGCATGGCAACCGAGATTCCGCCGCACAACCTCACCGAAGTGGCCCAGGCCGCCGTGCTGAGCGTCCGCGATCCCAAGGCTGACATCGATGCCTTCATGGCCTTGATGCCCGGCCCCGATTTTCCCGGCGGCGGGCAGATCATCTCCCCGGCCCACGATCTGCGCGACATCTATGCCTCGGGCCGCGGATCGATCAAGGTCCGCGCGCGCCACGTCGTGGAGGAACTCGCGCGGGGCCAGTGGCAGCTGGTGATCACCGAACTGCCGCATGGGGTCTCGAGCGCGAAGGTGCTCGAGCAGATCGAGGAACTCACCAACCCCAAGGTGAAGACCGGGAAGAAATCGCTCAGTCCAGACCAGCTCCAGCTCAAGCAGACCGTGTTGTCGGTGCTCGACGCAGTGCGTGATGAATCCGGGCGCGAGGCCTCGGTCCGACTGGTCTTCGAACCGCGTTCATCCCGAGTCAGTCCCCAGGAACTGCTCACCGTGCTGCTGGCGCATTCGGGCCTCGAGTCAAGCGTTCCGGTGAACCTGGTCATGATCGGCCGAGATGGTCGGCCCCAGCAGAAGTCGCTGCCGCAGATCCTGCACGAGTGGGCCGACTTCCGACTGCTGACCGTCACCCGACGCACCCGCCATCGGTTGGGGCGGGTCGATGAGCGGATCCACATCCTGGAGGGGCGCCAACAGGTACTCCTCAACATCGACGAGGTCATCCGGATCATCCGGCAATCGGATGAGCCCAAGCCGGCGCTCATCGAAGCTTTCAAGCTCTCCGATCGCCAGGCCGAGGACATCCTGGAGATCCGGCTGCGGCAGCTGGCCCGGCTCGAAGCGATCAAGATCGAGCAGGAACTCGCAACGCTGCGCGCCGAACGCAGCCAGCTCGATGTGCTGCTGAGCAGCGACGCCGCCATGCGGCGCCAGCTGGTCAAGGAGATCGAGGCCGACGCAAAGGCGCATGGCGATGCGCGCCGCACCTTGATCGAAGCGGCCGAGCGCACCGTGGTCGAACTGAAGGTCGCCGAGGAGCCGGTCACGGTGATCGTCTCCGACA